>ONAH01000132.1 GCA_900315715.1 uncultured Eubacteriales bacterium | reverse complement strand
GTAAGAGCTTATCAGCAGGAAGCTGCTAAGAAATCTGATTTTGAACGTACAGAAATGGCTAAGGAAAAAACCGGTGTTATCATCAAGGGAGTTCGTGCTGTTAATCCTGTAAACAATACAGAAATACCGATCTTTATTTCCGATTACGTTCTTGTATCTTACGGTACCGGTGCGATTATGGCTGTTCCTGCTCATGATACACGTGACTGGGAGTTCGCAAAGAAGTTTGATCTCCCTATCATCGAAGTAGTTAAAGGCGGTAATGTTCAGGAAGAAGCTTTCACTGATTGTGCAACCGGTATTATGGTTAACAGCGGTATGCTTGACGGACTTTCGGTTGAAGATGCTAAAGTGAAAATCAAACAGTGGCTTACCGAAAACGGCAAGGGTAAAGAAAAAGTAAACTTTAAACTCCGTGACTGGGTATTCTCAAGACAGAGATACTGGGGTGAACCTATCCCTATAATTAATTGTCCATGCTGCGGATATGTTCCTCTTGACGAAAGCGAACTGCCTCTTAAACTGCCTATGGTTGATTCCTATGAACCAACAGATACAGGCGAATCTCCGCTTGCTAACATCACAGAATGGGTTAACGTTAAGTGCCCGAAGTGCGGTAAAGATGCACAGCGTGAAACAGATACTATGCCTCAGTGGGCAGGTTCATCGTGGTATTTCCTCAGATACATGGATCCTCATAATGACACTGCTCTTGCAAGCAAAGAGGCTCTTGAATACTGGTCACCTGTTGATTGGTATAACGGCGGTATGGAGCATACAACTTTACACCTGCTTTACAGCCGCTTCTGGCATAAGTTCCTTTATGATATCGGTGTTGTTCCTACCGCAGAACCGTATGCTAAACGTACTAGTCACGGTATGATTCTCGGAGAGAACGGCGAAAAGATGAGTAAATCAAGAGGAAACGTTGTAAATCCTGATGAGGTTGTTGCAGAGTACGGCGCAGATACTCTCAGACTGTATGAAATGTTTATCGGCGACTTTGAAAAGTCCGCTCCGTGGGATCCTAAGGGCATCAAGGGCTGCCGCAGATTTATTGAGAGATTCTATAACCTTACTTCAAACATAATTGACAGCGATGAGATTCGTCCCGAAATGGAGAGTGCTTTCCATAAGACTATCAAAAAGGTCGGCGAAGATATCGAAAGCATTAAGTTCAACACAGCTATTGCAAGTCTTATGTCCCTGATCAACGATCTTGTAAACAAGGGCGTTACAAGAGAAGAACTTAGAATCTTCACGATTCTTGTTGATCCTTTTGCACCTCACGTTGCAGAGGAAGTATGGGATAATGCTCAGCTTGGTGAAGGCATGGTAGCAGAACAGAAGTGGCCTGAGTACGACGAAGCTAAATGTAAAGACGAAACAATAGAAATCGCAGTTCAGGTCAACGGTAAGATTAAGGCTAAGCTTAATATCGCCGCTGATGCCGATAATGACGAAGTAATTGCACTTGCAAAAGCAGATGAAAAGGTTTCAAACGCTATCGGTACTATGAAGGTAGTAAAGGAAATCTATGTAAAGGGTAAGCTTGTAAATATAGTTGTTAAACCGTAACTTTTCTCCTATTATGCTTTAAAGCAATATTTATTATATTTTTGAAAAAAGCCTTGACAAATTTATATAGTCTATTGTATAATTATACTTGCAAATTATGCGATTAACTCCTGCCTTTTGGCGGATGGGAGGGAAAATAAATGGCTGAAATCAGAATTAAAGATAATGAGTCTCTTGAGAGCGCACTCAGAAGATTTAAGAAGCAGTGTGCAAGAGCAGGCGTTATTGCCGAGGTTCGTAAGAGAGAAGCATACGAGAAGCCGTCTGTAAGACGTAAGAAGAAGTCCGAGGCTGCTCGTAAGCGTAAGTATAAGTAATTACTTAAGCAAAATTATAAAAAAGCGGACAGTGTAAAAGCTGTCCGTATTTTTATTTTGCAGCAAAGTATAAGGAGCAATATATTTCGATGCGAAGCAGAATAATAAAAGTGTTATTGGTTGTACTTGTTTTATGGATAGGCTTTTTTTCTGTAGATTTGATTACCGTTACCCGCTTTGACCACAATCCTATTTTCTGTATTAAAAAACCGGAAAAATCTCATTTCACGGGACTTGGTTATTCTTACGATGCATACCTCCACCCAATAACCGGAGAATTTGAATATTGTCTGTATATTTTCGGTCAAACAGCAAAATCAACTTTTACAGATTAACAACCAAAGCTCACAACTTAAGCATTTTAACATAAATGGAATGATCTTAGAATAAAAACAATCCAAACCTATCTGGATAATGACGACTTATTATTACTTATACGGCTTTTATAATGTGATAATAATCAACATACTTAAAAACGGGACTTCCTTTTTACCGGAAATCCCGTTCTTCTGTTATACTAAAACTCTTCCGCAAACTGTACGGCTTTTGCTGCGGCACTGCTCATAAGCGTTTCAACGTCCATGCCTTCAATATCTAACCCTTGGACGTTCAAGCTCAGAAACTCTCCGCTGCCTAAAAACTTCGCTATCCCCTCCACATACTCTGTACCAAAGTATTTCTCTCCAACAAATCCACCGCTTGTGCTGATATACATTAGTTTTGAGAAATTCGATAGTCCGACTGGCATTCCGTTTTCATACATAAACGTCACCGTGTTTACACAGATATGCTCTATATATACTTTCAGTATCGACGGAAACGACAAATCCCATAATGGTGCTCCGATTATTATTTTGTCTGCATTTGCAAACTGCTTTGCGTAATCAAATATCGGATTGTCATACTCTTTCGTGAGTATAGCTGCGTCACGCTGTTCAATATCATTCTGCGTAAGGCTTGTTAAGTTTGATTTTGTAAGAACAATTTCTGTTACCGTGGTTTCGTCGTGTAGTTGTGTGTATCG
>ONAH01000083.1 GCA_900315715.1 uncultured Eubacteriales bacterium | reverse complement strand
CTTTCCGTCTTTTTTGTAAACGGCTCCCTGTGTAGGATCATAGTCCTTGTTCTTCTTAAGGAAGAGAATACGGACAATATCTCCTTTATTTAGAGGCCGTTTATTATGACTCTTCTTTTTTCCCTTGCCTTTATTATCTTTTCCTTTTACTGCAGCTTTAGTTTTAGTTTTAGCTTCAGCTTCAGCTTCAACTTCTTTATTCTCAGAAGTATCAGTGTTTTCCTTATTTTCTGTACTTTCTGTACTTTCTATATTATCTAAAGTATCAGTATTCTCATTGTTTACTGTACTTTCTATAGTTTCTTTAGTATCCGTAATTTCATTAACTTCCTGTGCCTTATCACTTGGAATGGCTTTTTTCTCAAAGGCGGCAGTTTGTTTACGGATCTCTGCTTTCTCCGGCTTTTCTACGGAATCGGAGCTGTTTTTTACGGAAGGAGTTGCTGTACCTGTTTTGCTGATGTTCTGAACTACTGTGTTTTCCGCAGGATCTACATTTTTCCATGTAAAAGTCTGAACCGCATTGACTTTTGCGGTTTCCTGCACGTAAGCATCTTCAGGACTGTTATCGTCAAGATATGAATCTATATCAGCGGACAATTCGTCAGCAGGACTTTCGAACTTTGACAGAAACTCATCTATTTCCCGTTCTGTATCAGTCCTTTTATCTCTGTCTGATCTCATCGTGCTCCTCCCCAATTAACCAATAACTTAATAATTTATATTATCATAATCTATTTAAAGATAGAAGTATTGCCTTTAGCCTTTATATAGCAAAGAATGGTGTTTGCTATACCAGACACGGACGATCCTTTTGTGCGTACATGTATGATATCTGCCTTGCCGTTTTTTTCCTGCAGGTAAGAACAAGGCGTAAAGAAACTATCTGTAGTCTCCTCAAGTATTGATTCGGAAACAGAACCGTCGTTGACCTTTTCGTATGTGTTTTTGAAGGTACGCGACAATTTATTTTTGTTGTTTATAAATGTATTTACTTTTCCCGTTTCAGTATATGAGCACTCATAGAGCTCCGCCGCAGCTTTGTTGTCATTCAGTATTCGTTCAGTAAATGAGTCGTCCACTCCCTGAATGATAACTGGTATTGTAATACGATCTTCATCCGGCTGAATGTTAGTGATGCAGTTTATTCCGTATACATCTCCGACTTCCTTTCCCTCAGGAATAGCATCACCCTCTGAGTATCTGTAAGCTCCGCTGCGGATGGTATACAGGATGCCGGTAAGCTTGTCGGTTGTATCTGCTGAATAAACCATTTCCGGCATATCTTCTTCATTTTCGATCTGCTCATAAGTGAAAAGAAGATCTTCATGATCGGAACTGTAGGATTTCTCCCATGCCTTTATCCGCTTGTCAATATACCCGGTAAACGAAGCCTGGTTATAAGAATTGAGAGTGATCGTTGCTTCAAGAGAGACAGGGTACATGTTGCCATTATCTCCGATAGTTACATCCGCAAGTCTGCAGTCAACGGACTTGCTCTTGAGGCGCGTAAGAAGGCTGCTGAGGGCCGAAACGGGATCAGGCTGTTTGTTTATTCCCGGACCGATAATACCGGACCTGATTCCTGTGATGCTTACCTTTATGGCTGTATCGCACGGGTTCTCCTCAAGTTCAGCAGGAATAGTCACGGAAGTATACCTCTGCTGGAATGATCCTGTTGAGAGATAGGTGGAAGAGCCTCTGTCAAGATAAATGACTTTGGTCTTTGCGCTGATATATTTATCGCTTAGCCCTTTATATCCTTTAGCAAGACCTTTCTCGTCATTAAAGAAAACTACGGTGCGCCGGCCGGATTCAACATCTGACAGAGCAATAGCAGCAGCTGCTGCAAGCACACGAGCGTTGTCGACAGCGGTTTCATAATTCATACTGACGGCGATAAGGGTAGGAGTAACGTTTTTTTTGCGTTTCACGGCAGGCTTATTGAAAATAATATTTCCGTGTTTATCCTCTTTATATTCAAGCGAACGCTCATCTGCCCACTTCTCAATGAAATCCATGAGATCCTGCTGACTGGTGAAGCCGCCTGCATCTGATTCGCCGATTTCTTCGATCGCGTCCCTGAAGCCGGAATACTCCTCTTTATCGAGAAGCTTTGTGTTGCCGGATCTGTAAATTGATATTCCAGCAACTATTATTGTCGGTATCAGAAACAGTACGATCCAGAATTTAATACTTTTGAATACTTTGTTCATTTCCTTCTCCGGAATACATAAAAATTCAGTTAATATTATACTCTTATGCAAATCTGATTTGAAGAAAATATAATGCACATAAAAAACATTGAAAAATGAGTAAAAAAAGTGCTTGCATTGAAAAAATGGTTGTGTTACTATAACTAGGCTTGCGAAAGCAGACAAAACAAAGAAACTACAAGGAGGTGCGGCAAATGTCCAGAAAATGTGAAGT
>ONAH01000036.1 GCA_900315715.1 uncultured Eubacteriales bacterium | reverse complement strand
AGCTGTTGAAGCTGCTCGATAGGCATACCCTTGTCGATAGCCATAGTTGCCAATGTGCGCCTGAACTTGTGAGGGTGAGCCTTATGAATGTTCAGACGCTTGCCAATTTTTCTGATTCTTACCTCTACACCGCCGATTTTAAGGCGATTATAAGGTGCTTTCAATGATACGAAAAGAGCTTCATTATCATCTGTTCTGCTGTCGAGATACTGCTTCAAATGCAGTTTGGTACGTGCATCGAAATAGACAATACGCTCTTTGTTGCCCTTGCCAAGAACAACGCACTCTCGCTCCTCAAAGTCAATATCGGAACGATTGAGCAATACAAGCTCTCCAACACGCATACCCGTTGAAGCAAGCATATCTATCAACGCTAAATCACGCAAATCCGTACAATCGTCACGCATCTGCTCCAACGCTTCATCGGTGTAGGTGTCCTTGATCGTACTTGCGGTCTTAATTTTGTGTATCCTTCGGACAGGGCTTTTCATGATATAGTTTTCTTCTTCAAGCCAAGAAAAAAAGCTCGATAATATGCGCCTTATGTTATCTATCGTAACACGGCTTGAATTGTTATTTTCCTGATAGCTTGTCAGGTATTTTCTTAAATCATCGGTATCAATGTGCTTTACCTGCTTACCGACAGCACTGAGCATATTGTTGATAGTCTTTTGGTAATATTTCAGAGATTTCTCCGAACAGCCCTCTATCCGCTTTGAGGAAATAAACGAATTAACGAGCTTATCATTACTATCTTCTTCCATCTTATCGCTGGATACTACAGTAACGCCAAAGAAAGCAATATCCAAAACTTCCGATAGCTGTTCGAGCTGGGCATTATCTAACACCGACAGCATTTTCTGTATAATTTCGTTTTTAATCTCCTGTATCATAGTCAATTCTCCTTAAAAATCAAATTTCAAGAGAACGACTCCCAACGGCAGTCCCTTTTTATAGCTTCCGCCGTTGGAGGAAGATTAACGTAAAACATTATTTCATAAAACTATTTTTTATTGTATCAACAATCGCTTTTATTTGTCGATCACCATCTTCTTTCACTTTTTGCCCTATATCATCTAAAGGCGCATTATCTCCATAAATTGATGATTTATTCAGGTTTAAGACATCAAGATAGCTTGTGAAATTTGTAATCACTTTATATGGTATATGTATAGTATACATAAATTCATTTATTGCGGAAGATGAATAGGTATCAAGCGGTTGAATTTGTGATGAGAACAGCATAAAGTTTCCAGACTGACGACACATTCTATACCCAATCTTATTCGGTTTTATGCAAACAGGTAAATTGTAATCATTCTTTATATAATCGACAAATACTTGATAATTATCATCAGTTATTATAAATGGTTCAGAAGCACCTTTTGTTTTTCCGTCTTCTGTTACTATCCTTAGATTACAGTATTTTTCATTATAAACAGAAGGATTTAAAACGTAGATTCTTGCTTCGTCGTTTAAATCTTCGCCATCATTTATTACAGTGATACCATCTACTGCAAAGAACAATCCCACCATAGGATCTTCTGACCAATCTAACAAAGATGTAGGCACACCATAATGCTGTGCGAAGCAGAGCCATTCAATATCGTTCATTGGATAAGAAGGATTAAGATTGTTCTCAACTATTCCTTCTTTGAACGATTCGAGCATTAAGAATTGGTCTGGGAATCTCACTTCTTGTCCTTTAAGCTGGAACGTCTTAGCTTTAGGTGAGATAGGTGTTCCATATCTATCGGTTGTCTCAAAGCATCTATCCTCTCTATAAAGCGTAGGCACAAGATACCATGATGCTTTGTTATGTCCTCTAAACCACAACTCATTTTTTTCAACGTCCTTTATTTCTTTTAATGCTTTGATATAATCAGTTATTGACTCAATAGTATAATCTCTCTTGTTATTCATAAAGCAAACTCCTATAATATATAGTATAAACGATAATTTATCGTATCAGTCGACAATGGTTGCCTGACCATTCATCAGCATTGGTAGAAGCCAGTCACGAATTCTGGTGAGT
>ONAH01000092.1 GCA_900315715.1 uncultured Eubacteriales bacterium | reverse complement strand
TAGCTGACAAAGCCGATATTAACAGAGTGACTTTCTATAAGCATTATCTTGATGTTTACGACCTTTATGATAAAATTGAGGAAGAAATTCTTATTGAACTCAGTTTGATTATTTTACAGCTTGATGAGCTTGGTTCTGAAAAGCTCTTTTCAAGCCTTATTGAGTATATTTTTGATAATAAATACATATTCAAGATGATGTTTAGTCCAAACAGTACTAACCGGCTGCGTGATAGGTTTAGCAAACTAATCGAAGGTTTGTTCAGAAAGTTTGTCAGCGAACAGCAGAACAGAAGTCTCAATGATAATAAAATATCATATTATAGCTGCTACCGATCACAGGGCTGCATTGCAGTTATTGAAAGATGGGTACTAAACGATTTTTCAGAACCAAAAGAACTGATAATAGAGATCGTTTCCGAGCTTGATGAAAACACAAAAAAACTCATAGCTTTGCTACCGCAATAGTTTATATGAAAGCGACAAGTCAAAAGGCTTGCCGTTTTTCTTTTTAGCAGGTAAATGATTATTCTTCGAATAATTTACAATTAAGTTGTAAAATGTAAATTAGGCTACACGGCGTATACATTTTGTATATTAAACTACAGATCAAGCGTAATTTGCATATATGCAGAAGCTCATTTTTTTGCTATTATATAGATGTACTCAAGAGAGAAACAAAAACAACAAATAAAAGGAGATAATCAAAATGAAAAAGGCAGGTACAATCAAGACCAAGGTATTCGCAGGAGTTATCGCAGCAGTTTGCGCTGTATCAGTTATATCAACAGGTGCAATCATGGGAGCATCGGCATTTTCATCGGCAAACGGCAATGCTGATACAGCCATTATTGAAAGAAGAACATCAGGCAACACTTTCACGCTTCCAATGAAAGGTGTTGACTGGAACTACTTCAGTGACAGCCTTGACGTAACGGTTGATTGTGAAATCGATTTCAGTAACAATTTATGCAACTTCAGGTTTACGGCAATCAGACCGGGTACGGCAAATATTACGCTTCAGACAAAGAGCACTGACGGTACATGGAGCAATACTCCTATCAAAATTACAGTCGACAGTGGTCTGCATATGAACATCGTGCAGAACGGTAACACCGCAGCAGCAAACAACGATATAAAGTTTACTGTTGATGAAGATGATACAACAGCGATTATTGCAAGCAAAACATCAAACAGCACTTTTAACCTTCCTATGAAAGGCAATGACTGGAACTATTATGCTGACAGCCTTAATGTAAAGGTAACCGGAGCTGTAGATTTCGAACGCAACATTTGCACATTTACATTTAAAGCTGTTAAGCCCGGTATAGCAAACATCGATCTTCAGACAAAGGATACCGACGGCACTTGGATCAATACTCCTGTAAGAATTACAGTTGATAAAGATCTCAGCATGAATATAGTACAGACAGGTACTCCCTCTGTTATTTCGGAGAAGTCAATGCCTCAGGATAACAAAGCTGTTGAAACCAAAACAGAGGAGAACAGTCAGGTTGAAACAAATGTAAATAAAGAATACTGGCTTGGCGAGTATGCGGGTACTACGCGCAATGACGCTATAGAACTTGTAATTCCCAATTATAATGATGGTTGGACTGTTCTCATTGCAGATGAGAGCGTTTATTACGGTGCTGACGCATGGTATATTTCTGTACTCAATGAAAAAACAGGTGCAGTAAAGTCTGCTTATGTAATTGGCGATGATTGTTTTTTTGTAGAAGATAGCGAAGAGGAAACAGAAGAAACAAATGAAAATATAAATAACAAGGAATATTGGGAGCAGGAATATGCTGATACCACACTTGTTGACGCTGTTGATCTTGCTGCTTCGTATCTCGATGATGAATGGTACTACATAAATTCAGAGCAGACCAGATATCAAGGCTTTGCAGCATGGGCAATTGTTTTCAGCAACACAGAAGGTGAAAATATAGTTCTTTTTGTAAATGGCTCAGATTGCTATTTTTAATTGATCAACAGAGATAAGCAAGTAATATTGACAAGTTGCAGATGAATACAGGAAATTGTGAATACAAGCAAAGAAAAACAGGGAGCTAAGAAAAACTTAGCTCCCAAACAGGCGTATTTTTGTAATCTTGTCAATTTTTTTATGTTATAGCTTGTTAATGAGTGCTGCATCACCAATTCTGTAGTCATCGTCCCGCAACGGTATCACTTCTTCATTCAATACTGTAAGCAATGCTTTTTTGACTAACTGATTATATTTAAATTTCGATATTCCGCTGTGTTTCGCAGCATAGCTGTCGAAATTGGCGGTCTTTTTCAGATTGTTAAGTCCGGGAAGCTCGTTGTCTCCTGCCCGATAGCGTTCCGCAGCATAGAAAACAGCTTCAAGCGATACATTCCATTCCTCTGCAAAGGCAGAAAGAACGCTGTCAATTGCTTCCTTTCGCATTTCAGACAAAACATAGAATACGCGTTTATCCTTAAAATCATCGGGCTTATCCTGTACTTTTTTCCAAAGCTGCTGCATAAGTGCTCCAAGCTTGGGATTGGTGGAGATAAGATCGTCAATATACTTCGTGATCTCTGCAGCAAGATTCTGATAGTGCTGTTCCCCACGTTCCTCATCGGTAGCCGATACAACAGACTGGATCAGGCTCACGATATAATCGTAGTCGATTTTTTCTTTGCTGTATGCTTTCAGCTCATATTCAAGATCGATCTCCGGCGGCGTGTCGGGGTCGTCTGTATGCTCGGGTTTGTACTTATCTCTGATATTCAGATACCACGCTGCATATTTATCGTATTCTTCCTGTGTGATGCCGTAGGAGTCGGGGTCGTTCTCGGCATACTTGATAAACGCTTTCAGATTTGAATAGACCTTGTCAAATTCCTGAAAAGCCTTGGCAAATCGAAGCTGCCCTTCCTTGCTTAAAGACGCTATCACATCGGGAGTTTCGGCAGTCACACGCAGATAAGCAAGTGATTTTGTATATTCTTCATATACTGTAACCCAATCAGGAGCTATCACAGACGTTTTGCCTCCTGCCGAATATAGTATAAGTGCTTCATCAACAGCGCTTTTGAAGGTGTGCGGCGATTGGAAGGTGACGATCTGTCCGCAGGCCTTGTTTTTATCGAAAAGGCGATTTGTTCTTGAAAATGCTTGTATAATGTCATGCGGGTGCATTGGCTGTCTGTCCATAAAGACTGTGGAAAGGCACGGCGCATCAAAGCCGGTCAGCAGTCTGTTTACAACGATAACAAGGTCAAGCTGTTCGTCGCGGCTTTTGAATTTAGACTTCTTTCTTGCAAGACGGTCATTTAGGTTGGTATTATACCCCTTGATCTCACCTATCCCGAAAGACGTGCCGAACATAGCGTTATAATCGTCAAGTGACTCCTGCATTTTC
>ONAH01000087.1 GCA_900315715.1 uncultured Eubacteriales bacterium | reverse complement strand
ATAATTATTTGTCACTATAATTTTACCATATTTATTTAGCCTATGCAAGACAAAATTATTAGAGCCAACTTGTGCAAAATAACTATTATGTTTTTTAATATCATTAATTTCCACAACCTGCACAACACCATACAACAAATTTTTTGCAAAATAACGGTTGACAATTTTACACTAATGGTGTAAAATTACACTATCAAATATTACCAAGGGGGGAGATTGTTGGATAGAGAGGATTTTATTAAAACTTGTAATTCTAAACTGAAGCTTGTTCGTACTGAATTTTCTTTCAGTCAGGACAAAATGGCTGTTATGCTTGGTATTTCCAAAAAAACCCTTGTCGAAATCGAAAAAGGCAGATCGTCTTTAGGCTGGTCAGGTAGTATTGTTTTATGTACTGTGTTTATTGAGAGCCAGATCCTCAGAGATACTTTCCCGGAAGGTGTCCTTGATCTGATACATTCTATCGCCTTTGAAAGCAGCGAACCAGAATATCACCACGCCCACGCTCACAGAATATGGTGGCAGACTATTATGTCAAATAAAAACTTTATTCTTGAACAGAATATTGTTTCTCAACATTATAGAATTATTAATAAAGACCTTGAAGTTATTGCGTCATCGTTTAATATTGATGACCTCAAAAAAATGATGAATTAGAAAGGAGTGTTGTTATGGAGGAAATAGTTTTTCTTTTGTTTGTAGCGATAGTAATTCTTGTTGTCGTTGTTGTTAAACTTAATAAAAAAAATGCTCAGCTTATACAACGAATGAATCAACTTGAGAATAAACAAAAAGATCTTTTCGGCAAAGCATTCTATAACTATCAGCAAATTAAGGGCATTAATCATAATCTTGGACTATCAGAACAGGAAAACATCAAGATAGCCGAAACTATACGCACACCTATCGTAAACAGAAAAGATATGTTTGCGGAAAAGCTCTCCCATATACAGCCTGTTAGACAGCCTATGGGTGATTTAAACGTTCATTCACAGAAAGCAACAACTGTAAACCAGACGGATAACATAGTAAAACAACCTGTTAATTCTGTAAATGTTCAAAAAGCTGAAACATTACCCCCGACTGATAACATATCAAAACAACCTGTTGATACAGTAAATGTTCAGAAAGCTGAAACGATAGCCCCGACTGAAAACATATCAAAACAGCCTGTTAATACCGTAACTCCACAGAACACAGCAAGGGTTAATAATTATCAACAGCCTCAAAATAATACACCTGTATTTAACAGAGGTAATAATAACATTAATCCTTATACGGGCAAACCTTTTGTCAATGTGCAGAATCAGCAGTCATCTCATGTTCAAAGAAAGACAAGTCTTCCGCCAAAACCTGTAAAAAATCCACAGTCTATGACGGTGGAAAGATGGCTTGGTACACGACTTTTCAATATTGTTGCGTCACTGATGATTTTTATTGGATTAGTTCTGTTCTGTACTTTAGGATATGAATATATCACAGACGGTATGAAAATTGCCGCTATGCATTTTGTAAGTATTAGCTTTGTTGGTATCGGCGGATACCTCACAAAAAAGAACCGTTCTGTTTTCTCTTTAGGGCTTACCGGCTGCGGAATGGGTTCGTTCTTTATTGCTATTCTCCTTACTCATATTTATTTTCATGCTATAAACGATATTATCGCTTTTTCACTTTTACTTGTATGGATTGTACTTGCTCTCTTCCTGTCTAAAAAGCTTAACTCTCTTATGCTTAGCATTACCGCACATATCGGTATGGCTATATCTGTATGTTTTGCGTTTTCGATGGGTTTCTCAGCAGACAAAATTATTCTTCCTATTATCTATCAGCTTGCGTCTATCGCTGTCATTATTATTGGAAATATTATCTGCTACAAGAAAACTTACCGCTTCGGACTGTTCCTCTCTATGGGACTTCTTATATATTCGTCGGGCGTTATTTCATTCGTTTTCGGAAAATCCGGAGTCGTACCGTTTGAAGTATCAATAATGCTTGCGTCTATTGTATTTGCGGTTCAGTTTATTGCAATATCGTTTGTTTCTTACCTCATCGCTGTATCGTGCAATATTCTTGAAAACAATAAAGACAAACATTTTGAAGACAGTCCTATTTTTATTCATATTCTCAATAAGGTTTTGTGGAGTGCAGGCGTTATCGAAACAATAGGCAGTCTTGTATATATTATTTGCAGTTCGTCTTACGGTATAACTAACATTGTATATCCGTCTATCGCTGTTTGTATCGCAACTGCTGTTCATATGCTTGTAACTCTGTTTATGTGTGAAAAGCTTGGCTTCAGCGAAAAACTTTCTAAAATCTCACTGTACTTTATTTCTATATTTGTTGCGTTATCGCTGTTTATTCAGGCTACTCAGAGAACAACTTTACACGGAATACCGTTCTTGTTTATCTATACCTGCCTGATGATACTTGTCAGACGCTATACAAGAAACAAAAAACTCAATCACCTTATTTCAATGCTTATTGCAGCCGAAATGGTATATGTATGCTTATACGGATATAAAGCTCTGTCAAACGTTTTTGTAAGCGTATTGTATATGGTAATACTTGGTGCGGTTGTGCTTTTGCATTGGTTCGGACAAAGCGGAGAAAGCAGACAGAAAAGGTTTACTCTGTTTAAGCTTACAGAGTTCCTTTGGATAAGTGCGTCAATAGTTCCAATCAACATAAGCGAATTCAGCAATATTTCGTTACCGCTTATTCTATCGGAATTCTCTCTCATGGGAATAATAGCATATTTCTGCAAATATGCGGGCGACGATGAATTTGTTCTCAAGGTTGTTGTTAAAGCCGAAGCTTTGGTTACAATCTTTTCAAGTTGTATAGCTTTATGTTATGCAGGAAACGGTTCTCTTGGAGAGATACTCATAATTAAAATAATCTTTCTTTTGATGACGGTTTCTCTGCTTATAGTATATTGCTACGAATATGCGACAAGCAACTCTACCGTATTTCAGGTTATATCGGCAGGAGCGGTTTCTGCGTACATATCGGCGTTCATGATAGGATACGGAAATAAATTTGCGATAGCACACGTTTTCAGTGATGTTTTGTCAAATATGCCGTTCTTCTTTATAATGGCATTAGTGGCTTTTGCTATATATTTATTCAACAGAAACACAAAGCTTAGTACGGTACTTATGGTACCTCTTGGAGTAGATATGCTGTTTATGTTGGTTGAAGGATATCATAATCTGGCACATGCAACAGAATACTCAACAGAGTTTGTAAAAACCAACATAGGATTTATCGGAATAATACACTTCGTAGCAGTATCTGTAATGTTCTATTTCCTGTGGCACACTCAGCCGAAAACAGGTGACAGAAAGCTTTATGTAACTGTAATGAAAGGTTCGCTTTACTTCTGGTCAATGTTTGCTGTAATATCACTATGTTCGGCAGTTAGAGTTGAAAATTTTTCCGGTTCGGGATATCCGTTCTCACTTGCAATTGTGTTTATAATAATTATCAATGCGGCGGCAATATGGTTTGGATACGGCAAGGACAGAACGCTTGGCAAAGAAAATGTGAGAAACAGTTCTTTGGAGAAAATAATCTACATATCTTCGGCAATAGTATTATATATTTCGATGATATGCATTGGCAGAAGAATTCCGTCTGCAAATTACGATATCATTTATGAACCGCTTGAGTATTCAATACGTTTTGCACAGATAATAACGGCATTGGGATTATTCTATCTGCTTGCAAGATACTTACTGAAAAACGGAAACATTGTATATCATTTAGCTGTATGTATCACAGCGACAATATTTATCAACTGTGTATGCAGAGGAATATCCGCACTTGCAGAGATACTATATATTTACAGTATAGTAACTATGGTAGTTGCACTTGTATGTATTGTTGCGGGATTTATCTCAAAATCAAAGGGTATGAGAATGTACGGATTGATACTGATAATGCTGTGCGTAATAAAGCTTGTGTCAATCGACATCACAAGTGAGAACAGTATGTCAAGGGTGCTTGCTTTTGTAGTAGGCGGTATAGTATGCTTTATCATCAGCGGAATATACAGTGTATTTGAGAGAAAGTTCAGTGACCAGACCGTACAGACAGAAATGATAGAGTAATTACGTTAAACCCGATTATTAGCAAATTTTGCGTTGAGAATAACGGAAAACATAAAACATAAATAAAAATACTCCCCGAACCCGACTATATAGTATGGGTTTGGGGAGTTTTGACTTTAAATTATTCAGATAAAGCTTTTACGGTATCCTGACAAACATATCCAATATCGTTAGGATTGATATTATTGCTGATAGCGATAACGGTTAATGAGGTTTCAGGATTTGTATATTCCGCCGAACAGTAAGGATTTATTGCACCCAAATGACCTATTCCGCCATACATATCAAACTGAATACCGTATCCGTAATAGTTTTCGGGATCGTCGGAATGATTGCTTGTCATCTCATTGTATGAGTCGGTGCTGATAACTTTTCCGCTTTTCAGATTGGTGATCCAACTTGAAAGGTCACTTGCACTGCACACAAGATCGCCTGCACCCTTTGCAAATCCGGCATATTTCTGTTCTGCAACATCTGAGTAAGTAAGACCGTTTGCCCACTGTGGTGAATCTTTTAGTTCATAGATAGAACCGCTTTGAGTCATGTTAAGCGGGGTGAAAATGTTCTCATGCAGATAATCGGTGTAGCTTTGCTGAGAAACCTTTTCTACTATGTTTGCAAGCAGGAAAAAATTTGTGTTAGAGTATTGAAAATGCGTACCCGGAGTAAATCCTAATTCCTGTTCATAAAGCCACTTTAATACTACAAGCGTGTTTTCTTCGTCTGTGGCACCCTCTTTGAAATCAAACACTACTCCTTCGATATCCGGAATACCCGAACGCATAGTCATTGCCTGCATTAGTGTAATATCTTTACCCTTCTCATAGTCCGGAAAGTATTTGTCAAGAGTATCGTCAAGGCTCAATTTTCCTGCGTCACGCAACTGTAATATACTCACCGCACAAAACTGCTTCGATATCGAACCTATCGGCAAAGGCGTGTTTACGGTGATATCTTCTTTGTCATCGACTTTACCTGTTTCTGATTTATAGATAGGCTTGTTGTCTTTTGTGATATATAAAACGCCCTCCATTTCGTTTTCTGTGATAATGTCGTCGATTTTCTTTGTAACTTCTTCACTGAGCTTAAAGTCGCTTTCTTCTGTGTCCGAACTTGCCGTACTTTCTTCTCCGGAGGAGCTTTCGGCAGTTTCAGATACTGATTCTGATTGCGTTGTACTTTCGGGAATGCTCTCCTGTGAAACAGACGTACCACTATCTGTGGACTTCGGGGAGCATGCTGCTATTGACAGAATCATTGCTGCGGTAATGGCAGCACATAGAGCTTTTTTTATCATAATAATGACCTCCTTGAATATAGATGGTAGCAGTTTAACTGTTTTTATACTATTATAATACATTATCCTAACGCTTATCTGAATAATCTGTAAATATTTAATAATATGGCTTTGTATTATGATTATATGTGTGTTACAGCTGTTATTATTGGTTATTCGAATTAAAGAATAAATTGTTAAAATCGGAGGGTAAATATGTTTTGACATTTTATCTGCTGCGTGATATAATATGACCGTACTGTATTGTATCCGACTAAGTCGGAATGATAACAAGGAGGATAAAAATGAATATTAAGAAAAAAGACATTCGCTGGACGGTCAGTGTTGCACTTATGGCAGCAATCGTTATTCTGTTGGCTAATACGCCTCTCGGAATGATACAGCTTCCTATTATTAAGGCAACAACTGTACACATTCCCGTCATCATCGGTGCAGTATTGCTTGGCCCTCTTGCAGGCGCAATTCTGGGCGGTGTGTTTGGTATTTGCTCAGTTGTCAGCAATACTATGACGCCTACTCTTTTGTCGTTTGCGTTTTCGCCGTTTCTCAGCACAACAGGTGTTGTCGGCGGTATCAAGGCTTTGTGGATTGCTATTGGTTGTAGAATACTCATCGGTGTTGCTGCAGGCTGGCTTTGGATTCTGCTTAAAAAAGTTAAGCTCCCCGCTCCGATAGGCCTTGCTATTACAGGTTTTGCAGGTTCTATGGTGAATACTATTTGTGTTATGGGAAGTATTTATCTGCTTTTTGCTCAGCAGTATGCACAGGCTAAGGAAGTTGCTCTTTCGGCTGTGTTTGGTCTTGTAATGGGTACCGTAACTGCATCGGGTATTCCTGAGGCTATTGCTGCGGCAATATTGGTTACTGCAATAGGTGAGGCTCTGCTCAAGGCTATGCCAAGACTTATGCCGGATAAGAAAAAGCAGAGTATTAAATCCGATTCTGCCCTTAAATCCGAAGGGTAATTATTTACAGAAATGAGTAATTTATATGATCTTAGCAGTTGATATTGGAAATACAAATATTGTTATAGGCTGTTTTGAAGATGATGAGGTGCTGTTCATTGAAAGGCTATCTACCAATCATCAGAACACCGCACTGGAATATATAATCTCTATTAAAAATATACTCGAAATCAACGCTACTTCTCCCGCAGAAATATGCGGCTGTATTATATCGTCGGTTGTGCCAAGTGTTACACAGACGGTTAGAGAGGCTCTGGAGCGTCTTACGGGTACCAATGTTCTGACAGTAGGCCCGGGCATTAAAACAGGGCTTAAAATCATGCTTGATAATCCCGCTCAGCTTGGAAGCGATCAGGTCGCTGATGCGGTTGCCGGAGTTAATCTGTATTCCGCTCCACTTATTATTATAGATATGGGTACCGCTACTACGGTTTCTGCTATCGATAAGGATAAGAATTATATCGGCGGTATGATAATTCCAGGTATCAGAGTTTCGCTTGATTCCCTTACTAAAAGAACTTCTCAGCTTCCTAAAATCGGTCTTGAAGCACCTAAGAAAATTATCGGCACTAATACAGTAGAGTGTATGAAAAGCGGTATCATATATTATTCCGCTTCGGGTATAGACGGTGTTACATCTCGTATTGAAGAAGAACTTGGTTCGAAATGCACCATTATCGCTACCGGCGGCCTTGCAGGAACCATTATCCCGCATTGTAAAAGAGATGATATTATTATTGACGATCAACTTTTGCTTAAAGGTCTTATGATAATATATAACAAAAACAGAAAATAATATGTACAGTACATAAGTCGCTGAGGTATGATTATCACAGCGGCTTTATTTATATATGGGGTTGTTTATTTGAAATAACTTTAAGCTTATTTTGTGTAATATTTCTAATATTACTGTTGATGTTTTTAACTGTATGTGATAAAATCGTTATAAAGACAGCAATGCGGAGAGGAAGATTGTTTTGAATAGAAAATTTATGATAATATTGATATGTGTATTGTCGGTATCGTGTATGGTTTTTAGTGCGTGCAATACTTCGAAAACAGCGTCTGAAACTGTATCTGCCGAAAGCAGCGAACCTGATAATATTGAATCAGTTGAGCTTTATGCTAACGGTGAAAAAATTAAACTTGATGACGAACAGAAACAGGAAATCATTCTTCTTGGTGAGTACGCTATGGCAAATACAAGTACTACATTGAATACTGTCATTACAGACAAAATATTTGAAGACGCAAAACAAAACGGTGTTGCGGTTAAAGTGGCTGTTACATATGACAAAAGAAAAAATGTTTTTATGGTAGTATCTGATGAATACGGGGCTATTGTGAGCAGGGGAAGCGGAAGTGCGAAAATGATGAGCGGAGATGTTACAACCAGACTTTTGCAATTAGCAGGTATTCAAACCGAAACTCCGGACACCGCAAGCTCACTTGAGGTAACTCGGAATAACGAATTTATGATGGCTATGATGATAAACGGAAGCGGTATGTCGGTCAATGAAAAAGATATAGAGCCTGTATATAATATTGCGGAGGAGATAAAGAAAAACGATGAAAACATGGTAAAGGTTATTCTTTCATCGGGTTATGTCAACGCTGTTCGTGAGCAGGGAACGTATCTTGAACTGTATAACCAAAATAACAAAGAACATATTACGGTATATCTTCCCAGAGGTCATCAGGGCGTCGCAGTTTTCAACGATAAAGACGCATATAATATTACCGATGAGATCAGAAATAAGTTTACTAAGATTACCGATACCTATCAGACCGCAGAGGTTCATTTTGAGTATGATATGCTTGACGAAAATGTCGGAGTAGGTATAACATACTTTACAAAGGATTTCAGAACAGACGTTAATACAAAGGAAAGTTTGAGAAATCTGTTAATTGAGGTAATGTCGGAAGAAAACGTGATCTCTGAGCCGGATTTGACAGGCATAGAGGGCTATGACGACATAGAAAAGTACTCATATGAAAAGGGCGTTACGGTAACTGTACAAACCGCCGACGAAACATTTAAAGCATATTTTACACAGACGATTGACGACAAGAAATTTGATGTGGTATGTTCGGGCAATACATACTATAAGATAGACGATGAGCATTTGTCACATATCGCAAATATGCTTGGAATAACATTGTAAAAGAAAAAGTTTTCCTCATGTTTTTAAAACCTTGAGGAAAACTTTTTTGTTCTAACTATTAATATCATAATAGTTGTTGCTGTATTGTGCAAAATCTTCATAGCCTATAACTTCTGTATCGTTTATATTATCTGAAACAGAGATTACGGGATAAGTTTGAATATCTATCAGCTTGCCGTAAAATCTGATTAGAAATAAAACAAATATACTGTATAATGTAAATCCCAGAGATAATAAAATCAGCGGTACCATAATTAATTGAATTTTCGCCGACACAAAAGTACATATCGAAATTACTCCTATAAACAATCTTGCTGCCGAAATAAATGTAAACCAATCTTTTATACGTTTATGTTGCTTCGTGTTGTAGTAGGTGTCGAATTTTGCGGCTATTATGATGTTTATAACAAGATTGACCGAAAACGCTATTATGTGAGGTATGATCGAAGCACATAATAGTAAAACTATTACCATTTCAAAAAAAATACCCAAAATTCCCACCAATGCATCAAGACCGTAATATGTATCTTCGGTTTCTATGATAGAGCCTTTAAACATAAAATACAGGTTAATTCCGATAGTAATGCATGCATAGACAGACAATGCAAAGATGATAATATATGTAATATTCATCTCTTTGAGTGAGCGTTTCAGGGTAGTTTCGATGTTGTCGGGGATATTGCGATATATCTTTATCACTTGAAACACTGCGTAAAGCAACGCAAGTACCAACAGTGAATATATGGCTGTATTAACGGGTAGCGGTATCGGCAGTCTGTAATCGGAGAGAATAAAAAAACCAAAAGACGTAAATCCTGCTGTTATTATAAAAAGAGAAATCGCAATGCCAAGGATTACTGTTTTCATCTTTTCGATAATAGGGGCAGCGGTTTGATACATAATAAATCCCCCTTACAGCAATTTTAGCTTTTGCTTTAATTCGGCAACAGGCATTCCCACTACGTTAAAATAGTCGCCGTTTATGCGTTTTACAAGGAGCGAACCTTTGCCTTGTATTCCGTATGCACCTGCTTTGTCCATGGGTTCGCCTGTTTGTATGTATTCGTCGATGTCGTCGGGGGTAAGGCGGTAAAACTCAACCTCTGTAACTTTTGAAAAGCTTACTGTTTTGCCTTTGTGCATTATACAGCAGCCTGTTATCACCTTGTGCGTTCTGCCCGAAAGCAAAGTGAGCATTTCTTTGGCTTGTTCGATGTTATCGGGTTTTCCAAGCATCAGGGTATCTATAAACACTCCTGTATCACAGCCTATTATCATATCTTCGGGTGAATGTTTTTCTGCTATATGACGGGCTTTTTTAACGGCAAGATATTCGGGGTACTGCTCAAGTTCTATCGATTTTCTTACGGTTTCGTCAATGTCCGCGGGTTCTACAATGAAGTTGTCAAATAGTATTTTTAAGAGTTCCTGTCTGCGCGGTGAGGCGGAAGCAAGTATAATCATAATATATTCTCCTTAGTTGTGGATAGTGTTTTTATAATAGTAGCATAATATTCCGAATAACGCAAGTGTAAATAAGATACACAAAAATAAACAAAGTATAGACTTTTATACAAAAATATGATAGAATAATTTATAAATTTGTATCGGGGTATTAAAATATGAGTGAGATTAATAAAAATAAGTGCAGCGTCGCAAGAAAATGCGGAGGCTGTCAGCTGAGCAATATGGATTATGAAAGACAACTAAAATACAAACAGGCATGCGTTGTAAAGCTTCTGAGAAGATACTGCCGTGTGAATAACATAATAGGAATGGATAACCCGTATCATTACCGCAATAAGGTACAGGCAGTAATACGCAAGGCGACAAACGGGAAAATCATCTCAGGTGTGTATCAGTCGGTGAGTTCGGGAATAGCGGTAACGGACGAATGTTTAATTAACGACACAAAGGCAAATGAGATGATAAAGTTTATCAGGGGTAAAATCATCAAGCTGAAAATATTGCCCTATAACCCGAAAACCCAGCAGGGATATATTCGACACATTATGATAAGAAAAGGCAGTTCAACCGGAGAATACATGGCGGTAATAGTAGCGGTGAACGAAAACATACCTAATCTTGACAAGCTGACGGATAGTATTACAGAAAAGTATAAGGAAGTAAAGACGGTAGTTTTATGCATAAATAAAAGCGACAAGTTAATGCTTGGAAGAAATGAGAAAATACTATTCGGCAAGGGATACATAGATGATGTATTGTGCGGCAGGAAGTTTAGAATATCTGCGAAGTCGTTTTACCAGGTAAATTCCGTACAGACACAGATACTGTACTCAAAAGCCATGGAGGCTGCACAGCTTACGGGTAATGAGAGAGTTCTTGACGCATACTGCGGAATAGGTACGATAGGGCTATGTGCAGCGGAAAAAGCAAAAACGGTAGTCGGAGTAGAGATAAACGTCGACGCTATACATGACGCAGTTGCAAACGCTAAGAGGAATAATGTCACAAACATAGATTTTATTCATGCGGACGCTGCATTGTTTATGCATGAGGCATCAAAGAATTGTGAAATGTATGACGCAGTATTTGCAGATCCGCCAAGGGCAGGGTGCAGCAAGGTGTTTCTTGAGGCATTGATAAAGCTTGCACCGAAAAAGGTGATATATATATCCTGCAACCCTGAAACGCTTGCAAGGGATATGTATTTTCTGACAAAAAACGGATATAAAACAGAGATGATACAGCCTGTTGATATGTTCCCGCATACTAAGCATGTTGAAACAGTGGTATTGATGTCACGAAACGAATCAGGACAATAAAACTATTGTTAGGAAAGTAGGAAGGCTATATGGTTTTTGATTTGCATGATACATCAACAGTAATGCGATTATTT
>ONAH01000162.1 GCA_900315715.1 uncultured Eubacteriales bacterium | reverse complement strand
TTGTTGTTTGTAATTTCTTGAAAAATATAATTATTTATTCGGAAACGGCGGCAAGTATTAATGACGTTAATGCTTGTCGCCCTTTTTGCATTTACTTTGAATGTATATATTTATAGAATATAGTTGAATTAAAAACGAATGTCTCCTTGATTTGGAAAGGGGGATATGAATTAAAAAAACGGAGCCCCTTGGAATAAATAAACTTGTGTAAAGGTGTAAATATGGAATTCATATGGGAGAACGATTTTGTTATTAAAGTTTCAGTGGACGGTAATACAACAATAGTATCTGCAAATAAAGCAGGTCTGATTTCTCTTGCAAAAAACCTCACGTTATTGGCAGATGAGTTATCAGGCAGTCATATTCATTTAGATGATTACAATTCTTTAGAAGAAGGTTCATCGGAGCTGATTATCGAAAAAATATGATGAAAGATAGTTGTATAATATTGTTGAAAACAGTTTGGCAAAAGGTACAATTCATATAGATGCACAGATTGAAGTGCAGGAAATAATCAAAAAATGCATGAGCTTATTGTTCATGATAAAGTTAAAAAAGTATGTAAAATAAATTGAAAGGACGTAGTATAAAATGATAAATATATTGATGTCGGGCTGTAACGGACGAATGGGCCAGGTTATAGTATCTCTTGTAAAAGACCGTAACGACGTACAAATAGTATGCGGTGTTGATACGTATGACGGAATAAAAAACGAATTTCCGGTGTATGCAGACTTTGAGAATATTTCGGAAAAGGTTGACGTTATAATAGACTTCTCAAACCCATCAGCACTGGACGGACTGCTTAGCTACTCTGTAAAGAACAATGTTCCGTGTGTGCTTTGTACAACAGGATACAACGAAGCTCAAATATCCGCCATAGAAAATGCAGCAAAGAGCGTGGCTGTATTCCGTTCGGGCAATATGTCGCTTGGCATAAATCTTCTTATAGAAATTTCAAAAATGGCAGCAAAGGTTTTCGGAAGCGATTTTGATATAGAGATTGTTGAGAAACATCATAATAAGAAGATAGACGCTCCTTCAGGAACGGCTCTTATGATAGCAGATGAAATATCAACCGTTACAGATTATGATCCTGAGTATGTTTATGACAGACACAGCGTAAGAAAAAAGCGTGACAAAAAAGAAATTGGTATCAGCAGCGTTAGAGGCGGTACTATTGTTGGTGAGCATGATGTAATATTTGCAGGAGATAATGAAGTAGTTACAATCTCTCATCAGGCTCAGTCAAGAAATCTTTTCGCCGCAGGTGCATTAAATGCAGCGGTATTCCTTGCAGACAAGGGTGCAGGAAGCTATAATATGTCCGATTTGCTGAGATCAAAGTATTAATTCTTATGTGTGGAGTTTGCAGTTAGAAAATTCAGAATATTATTTACTGATTATTCTTCAAACTCCACACTAAAAATAATTTTAACATCTAACAATAATCTAACATCAAAACAATCGTAACCCTTTACTCCGTACAAAAAGCTACGAAGAATAGGGCAGGGAGATATTATTTATGGAAGTGAACCTTGAAAAGGGAAAGGGTAAAAAGTTCCCTTACAACAATCGCCAGCTTAGCTGGATGGATTTTAATACGAGAGTAATAGAGGAGGCATTTGAGAAGGAAAATCCCGTTATGGAAAGAGTGAATTTTCTTGCAATAACCGCCTCAAATTTAGATGAATTCATGATGGTGCGAGTAGCGGGAATTATAGATCAGGTTGAGCATGGGGTAAAAAACTCCGATTTGTCGGGACTTACCCCAAAGCAGCAGTACAGCCGCCTTTCCGATAGAATACATGAGTTTTCCGCAAAGCAGTACAGCTGTTTGAACAGGTCAATACTTCCTGTTCTGAGAAAGCATAACATCTACATTAAAAAGACTGATGAGTTAAACGATAATCAGAAGAAGTTTATAGATAAATACTTTGATAAGGTCATTTTCCCGGTACTTACACCGCTTGCGGTAGATACGAGCAGACCGTTTCCACTTCTGTTAAACAAGAGCCTGAATATCGCAATAAGATTGATAAACGATGATAAAGAAAACATTTTTGCGGTAATGCAGGTTCCGAGTGTATTGCCGAGATTTATAGAACTGCCAAGCAATATGGGAGAGAGAGATTTCATCCTGCTTGAGAATATAATCATCTCAAGGCTTGACGGACTGTTTGAGCTGTTTAAGATAAAAGCAAGCTGTCCGTTCAGAATAACGAGAGATTCAGACCTTGATATTGACGAGGATACAGATGACCTGATGACAGAGATAGAAAAGTCAATCAAACAAAGAAGGCGTGGCAAACCGATAAGACTGGAGATATACGACAAGTGCGATAAGCGTTTGAGAGAGTTTCTTATAGAAATGTTAGACGTTGACGAAAGTGAGGTATATGAGTGTCATGGTCCTCTAGACTTGACGTTTTTGTCAAAGTTTGCAAAAATATCCGGAAACGAAAAGCTTTCCTTTAAGCCTATCAAGCCTGTAAACCCACCGCCCGATTTTTATGGGTATGACGATATTTTTGAGGCTATCAGAGAAAAAGACAGGTTTGTTCATCACCCGTATGACAGCTTTGAGTGTGTGGTGAAGTTTGTACAAGACGCCGCACGTGACGATAGAGTGCTTGCAATAAAACAGACTTTGTACAGAGTATCGGGAAATTCGCCGATAGTGGCGGCTCTTATTAAAGCAGCTGAAAACGGAAAGCAGGTTACTGTGCTTGTAGAACTTAAAGCACGATTTGACGAGGAGAATAATATCCAGTGGGCAAGAAAGCTTGAGAAAGCAGGTTGTCACGTTATATACGGATTAAGCGGTCTGAAAACCCACTGTAAAATATGTCTTGTAGTCCGCAACGAAGACGACGGAATAAGACGATATGTGCACATGGGAACAGGCAACTATAACGATATCACCGCAAGGTTTTATACCGATATGGGACTGTTTACCTGTAAGGAAGAGTACGGCGAAGATGCGTCATCGCTGTTCAATGTACTGACAGGATATTCACTGCCGCCGGAGTATAATAAATTCATAGTTGCACCGCACGGCATGAGGAAATTCTTTGAAAATAAAATTCGCAAGGAAGTCGAAAACGCAAAGAACGGTTTGCCTGCTGGAATAACCGTAAAGATAAATTCTCTTGTAGATCCTGATATTATACAGCTTTTATATGAAGCATCAAAAACAGGCATAGAGGTAAGGCTGATAGTCAGAGGAATATGCTGTCTGATACCCGGAATAGAGGGAATCAGCGAAAACATTACCGTACACAGCATAGTGGGACAACTGCTTGAACATAGCAGAATGTTCTGTTTTGAGAATGGCGGTACACCCCAGATGTACTTAGGCTCAGCGGACTGGATGCCAAGAAACCTTGACAGGAGAGTAGAACTTGTGTTCCCGGTTGAGGACGAAGAGATACACAACAGGTGCATCGAAATATTGGAACTTATGTGGCAGGATAACATCAACACAAGAGTGCAGCTGTCGAATACAAAATATGTTATGCTGGACAAGAGAGGAAAGAAACACCTTAATTGTCAGACGGAGTTTGCACAGTTAACAAAAAAAGCGCTTAAACAGAAAACCGATCAAGAAACGGTTTCTGTGTGATAAATTACAAGGAAAGGTGACATCTAATGAGAAGAATAGGTATTTTAACAAGCGGCGGCGACTGTCAAGGTCTGAATGCAAGTATCAGAGGCGTAGCAAAAACACTTTATAATCATTACGGCAACGAAGTTCAGATAATCGGAATAACAGACGGTTACAGAGGACTAATCTATGGTGAGTATAAGGAGCTTCAGAGAGAGGATTTATCCGGAATTCTTACACAGGGCGGAACGATATTAGGAACATCACGTCAACCGTTTAAGCTTATGCGTGTTATTGACGAAACGTCAGTTGACAAGGTTGCAGCAATGAAAGAAAACTATAAGAAGCTAAAGCTGGATTGTCTTGTAGTATTGGGAGGAAACGGAACTCAGAAAACAGCAAACCTATTAAAGCAGGAGGGACTAAATGTAGTGTCACTGCCGAAAACAATAGATAACGATCTTTGGGGAACAGATGTAACGTTTGGTTTTCAGTCGGCAGTAGATATAGCAACTCATGTAATAGACTGTATCCATACTACCGCAACATCTCACGGCAGAGTGTTTATAGTTGAAGTAATGGGACACAAGGTAGGTTGGCTTACGCTTTATGCAGGCATAGCAGGCGGAGCAGACGTAATACTAATTCCTGAAATTCCGTATGACATAGATTCAGTAATAGAAACGATTAAAAAGAGAACAAGAGAAGGAAAGAATTTCTCAATACTAGCAGTTGCAGAGGGTGCAATATCAAAGGATATAGCAGCACTTCCGAAGAAGAAGAAAAAGCAAGCTATTGCAGAACTTGAGTATCCGTCCATATCGTACAAGATTGCAGCTCAGATACAGGAGGCAACCGGTCAGGAAACAAGAGTAACCGTACCGGGACATTTCCAGAGAGGCGGCAGCCCTGACGCATACGACAGATTTATCTGTACACGTTTTGGCGTAGCTGCAGCAAACCTTATAATCAACAAGGATTACGGAAAAATGGTTGCACTCAAGGGCGAAGAGATAGTTGCAATACCGCTTGAGGAGATTGCAGGCAAGCTCAAGGAAGTACCAGTTGATTGTCAGGTTGTTCAGGCAGCAAAGGATCTTGGAATTAGCTTTGGTGAATAATAAAAGTCGCAGAGAAATGAAGTTTTCATAAAATGTATAAGTATAAGCTCAAAGACATTAGGTAAATTATTTGCCGGGTTGTAAGTCTGGATTAGTCGGAAAGCAACATTTTTCGGTTAATGCATAATATAGGTTTGGTTTGAATATCGAATTTACAATTTGTTCATAAAATAATGTTGACAAAGGTCGAAAAATGTGATATTATACATTCAACGATTCAGAGAAAATGAGTTATAAGAATTAAATAGAGTTTTTTGGTGGGGTCTGTCAAATAAGCAGACCCCTTTTCTGTATCTAATGGGTGCAGAGAGTTGAAAAGCGTAATCTGGTGGGGACTGTCAAAATTCCTCTATATTTTTTACCTTTTCAAAGTCAAACCGTCTAAAAACTAACATTAATTATGAAAACTAATGTTAGTTTTACATATAATTTATAGGTTGCAGAGAAAATGCAATCAGTAAGGAGGATCATTATGTTAGAACTATTACCAATCATTATTCCTGTTGCAGCAATTATTACAATTATTGTAATATTCTTGTGTATGATTTACAGAGTTGCAGATATAGACAAGGCACTGATAATCACAGGCGGTAAAGAGCCGGTGATAAAGGTTTCAGGAGGCGGATTTGTAATTCCGATTTTCCGCAAAGCACAGTATTTTGATCTTTGCATGTTAACCGTAACAGCAGATAAAGACGAAGTAAAGACAAAGACCTCAGTACCGATCGTAATTGACTGGACAGCACAGATTCGTCCTGATACACAGGATCTTAACAACTTGAAGAAGGCAATAATTTCCTTTAAAGAGCGTGGACAGAACGGTATCAAAAACGATGTAAGGCTAACGCTTACTGGTGCGGTGAGAGATATTGTGGCTTCAATGACTCCGGAAGAGGTATTAAGGGATAAAGTGATATTTGCCGACAATGTACGCAAGATAGTATCCGATGAGATGGTAAATATGGGTATGGAGCTGGTGTCGTTAAATATACAGGACATCACTGACAATAACCGTTACTACGACAATATCGCCGCACTTGATATGGAGGATAAGCGTCGTGAAGCTGAGAACAAGAGATCGGTTGTAGATCAGGCAGTCCGCACTCAGAAAGCGGAAAGTGAGCAGATTGCAGCACAGACAGAGCTTGACTCCGCACTTGCAGTAGCAGCAAAACGTCGTGACAACAATCTGAGGATAGCAGGATTTAAAGCAGAAACAGACAAGGCAGATGCAGACGCAGCGATTGCAGGTGAATTGCAGAGAACAATTCGTTTGCAGGAGGTAGCAGAGCAGCAGGGACGAATTAAGGTTGTACAGCAGGAGCAGGCAAACTTAGCGGCTATCAAAGAAAAAGAGGTAATAGCTACAAAAGCAGAAGCAGAGAAGCAGCGTGCAAGAATACAAGCAGAGGCAGAGGCAAATGTACGCAGGATAAGTGCGGAAGCAACCGTTGAAGTAGCACAGCGTGAGGCAAATGCAACAAAAGCAACAGCAGACGCAACGGCAGAGAAAACACGTCGTGAAGGAACAGCAGTAGCAGATGTAACCAGACAGCAAGGTCTTGCGGAAGCAGATGTAATCAAGCAGAAAGGTCTTGCGGAAGCAGAGGTAGAGAAGCAGAAGCTGATCGCCCGTGCAGAAGGTGAAAGAGCACTTGCAGAGGCACGTGCGTCAAACGAAAAAGTAAACTTTGAGATAGAGAAGATCAAGATAGAAACAGAAGCACGCATAACAATAGCCACAAAGACGGCGGAGATTATGGCAAGTCTTGGAAAGAATGCAGAGTTTGTAAATATTGGCGGCAGCGGACCGGCATCTGCAGGAGGTACAGGAAACGTACTAATAGATACTCTGTCAGGAATTCCTGAACTGATGAAGAAGCTTGACGCGGAGAATAAAGCACTCAACGGAAAGCCGTTCAATGATGAACTGAGGGAGTTGGTAGCAAGTGTTACAGAACCTGCAAAGGGACTGCTTTCCAATACGACAAACAATACGTTCAATGAGTGTACTCATTCGGAAGCACCATTGGAGATTGCACAAGAAACAATGCAGAGCAATCCTGTTGAAGTCGAGTAAGGTCATTATCCCAAAGATGTAAAAACAGAATAATATAGGTAAAATAAAAAAGGGCCGTGTTCGTTTTGAACCGCCCCTTTTTTGTCAGCAAATAATTCTGCGTTTCTTTTTTCGTGGCCTGCCTGCACACGATACAAGTATGGTATCTTCACCAATTAGCTTTATATCGCACCACGGGATAACAGTATCGTCGTATCTGCCTAAGATACCGAACAACTTAAGCCTGCCGTAAATGACAATGGATACAAGTTGTGCGGTTTTAGTGTTTATCTCAACGTCGTCAACAAAGCCTAATCTCATACCGTCAGATTGGTTGATGACTTCTTTGTGGCGAAGTTCTGCTATTCTGCAGCTCATATAAATCACCTC
>ONAH01000025.1 GCA_900315715.1 uncultured Eubacteriales bacterium | reverse complement strand
TCTATAATATCAAACTTTTTTACTTTTGTCAACACCTTTTTTGAAATTTTTTAAAAAATCTTTACAACACATTAAACAACAGTTGCTTCTATACTTATTTTACAAGTATTCCCCCTCTCTCATATTGTTGAGAAAATGGGGAATTTATGATTTTATTATGATAATCCTTCAACCTTATATCCAATTGTGAAACGCAGAATCGCAAGTGCGTCCTTGTTGGTCACTTTTCCGTCTTTGTTTATATCTGCTGCTTTTATTTGGTTATCGTCAAGACTTATCAGATTAACTGCGTATCTCTGTATCATCATACTGTCTTTGGCGGTAATTTTACCATCGTTGTTTATGTCACCACGCTTTGCGTCCGGTGTATCAGGAGTATCGGGAGTGCTTGGCTTTTCTGGCATTTTAGAATTATAGTGTATTGTTGCATCCTCTAAATCCACTTCGCTAAATTCATCTATCTCAATTTTATTCCATTCCTCTTTTGTGCCGGTGTAATATACGTCTCTCAGCTTTTGGCAATAGGAAATACCATAAATTCTTATCTCACTCACACTGTTTGGTATCTCTATACTCTTTAAACTTGGGCAGCCGCAAAAAGCAAATGCCTCAACAGTTGTTACTCCGGCAGGTATCACTACGCTTGTAAGGCTTTGACAGCCGTCAAATGCATGCTCTCCTATATTTGTCACACCGTCCGGAATTTCTATATTAGTAAGATTTTTACATTCGATAAACGCCGCCCAGCCTATTGTTGTTACGCTTTCCGGTATCTTTGCCGATGTTTTTCCACAAGGGCAGGCAACCAACTCTGTCACATCTTTATTATACAATATTCCGTCAATAGATTTGTAATTCCTGTTTTCTGAATCAACATTTATACTTTCTAAACCGTAACAATATCTAAACACGCAAACACCAATATCTGTCACACTGCTTGGTATCTCTATACTTTTTAGACTATTACAGTCATCAAAAGCATATTGTGCGATACTTGTTACACTGTTTGGAATATTAATGTTGGAAAGATTTATACACTTTCCAAAAGCAAATTCACCTATTGCTTCAACCCCATAAGGTATCTGCAAATCTGTCAAGCTTTCACAATATTCAAACACATTATTAGCCAAACTCGTTATACTGTTTGGCAATTTTACCGTTGTTAGATTTTTACAACCTGAAAAAGTACTTTCACCTATATATTCAACACTGTCAGGTATTTCTATACTTTTCAGACTTTCACAATCTTTAAAAGCCGAACCCCAAATGCTTACCACTTTTTTTCCGTCAACTTCTTCGGGTACAACAACTTCACCGCCATTTCCTTTGTACAAGGCTATTGCAACAGTGTCATCACCCGTATCTATAAACATAAAGTCCTGATTTGTTTTTGTGCTGCTTTTAAAATCCTCAGCTGCTTGCGACAAGTCAGGCATCGACGTACTTGCGCTTACCGGTATTACCGCACCCATCATAGGAACAGACATATTTAACGCAAGAATCAATGATAGTACTTTTCTGGTTTTTTTCATAAACATCTCTCCTTTTTGTAATTAGTATATTTTTTAAGTATAACACAACAATCTTAATTGTATCATAAGATTGCCCCATTTAATGCTGCCACGTCAAAGGTATTCCAGCTTTACTACCACCGATGAAAACTGCTCCAGTATAATTATTGATACATTTTCATCATTGATCTTATTTCCATCATCTAGCTGTTCATTTGCCGCGGAAATATAATCAAACATATAATACGGTTCTCCGTTAAACATTACTCTTAGTGCTTCGTTAAAGTCTATCGCTGTATCAAACCGTATTGTAAATTCTGTATCATGATTTTCTGCAGCATTTATCAAATCAGTTACCATTGTATCACGGCACTCGTTAAAGTCATCAATGTATGTCGATTCCACTACAAAATAATTTGCACTGTCGGAGTTACATTCAGGCAGCCACAGGTTGAATATACCGTCAGATGTAGTATCTGTATCTTCGTACAGCGGAGATATTATATGATCATGTTTTACCGTTTTGTCATCAATATTAAAATAGTGGTAATACGCATTCTCGTTATCGTCCCATGTTGCATCAAGATGATACCAATTATCATTTATCTTTACTATATTCCACATATGTGGATTGTTTTCTCCGTAACCGTTTACATAATAGCACTCAATTCCTACCTTATTGAGAAGCATCTCCATTGTATGTGAATACCCTTCACATACAGCGCTGCCGTTTATCAGTGTGCCATATACCGTAAACTCTTCCCAGCCGTCCTCTGCGTCCTTTACTCCTGCTGCATATGTACATCCATCTATTACAGTGTTGTGTATATACTTTTCCAGGTGATATTCATTAAGTCCGCTCGGTATGTTTGTCATAATCGAATTTACTGCATCCGTTAGCTTTGTTATGCGTTTTCTACATTCGCCTGCTCCTACAAACGAATACATCTGTACCACAAACTGATTTCCCGCAGCTCCGTATGTATAGCGATTTGCAAGCCAGAATACTTCGGGATGATCCATCGAAAATGCTTTTATACATTTTTCAAGATCTTTTTCCGTAAAACTTTTATCAAGTACATTTACCTTTCCAACAGCATACAATCCATATTCGTTTTGTTCCTCAGATATTTTATACACCGCTTCACACATACTGTTATAGCAATCCCTCTGTGTTTCATTATCAAGGCAATCATATCCATACGCAGAAGATTTATTCGGCTCATAATACGCAGAGTTCGCTATATTAGCTTTTGCTAACTTCGTATAACCGGTATCATCTTCAAATTTTACGCTTTCAAAAAGCTGACCTCTTGCATTATCAAGCATATCTGTTACAAAACATCCGCTAAGCATTGTTATTATCACGAAAAGCGATGTGATTGTGTAAATTTTTTTCTTCATAATTTCCCTCATACCTGGCTAAAATTATAGTTATCTTATTTTATTTTACACAATAAACTGCTATCATGTCAATAGGAATATTCTTGTATTATTCTTATATATCGTGTTATCAGAAAATATCTGTCCACTACTTGAAATTCATCTCAAAATATGATATTATATTCAAGATATAGAGATTAAGTCTTGAAAGGATGATAAAGATGTCGGGACATTCAAAATGGAGCACCATTAAAAACAAAAAAGCTAAAAATGACGGTGCAAGAGCTAAAATTTTTACTAAGATAGGCAGAGAGCTTATCGTTGCTATCAAAGAGGGCGGCAGTGCTGATCCTAATGTAAACTCAAAACTCAAAGATTGTATTGCTAAAGCAAAGGCTAACAACGTACCTAACGACAACATTGAACGTATCATTAAAAAAGCTGCAAGCGACGGCGATCAGTCCAAATATGAAGCTATTACTTATGAGGGCTACGGTCCGGGCGGTATTGCTGTTATTGTTGAAACTCTTACCGACAACAGAAACAGAACTGCCGGCGAAATTCGTCACTACTTCGATAAGTTTGGCGGCAATATGGGTACCCAGGGCTGTGTTTCTTTCATGTTTGAGAGAAAGGGTGTTCTCATTACTGAAAGCGACGGACTTGATGAGGATACTGTTATGGAGGACGCTCTTGAAAACGGTGCGTCTGATTTCCAGACAGACGGTGATGTTTTTGAGATTTACACTGAGCCTGAGGATTTCAGTGCTGTAAACGAAGCACTTACTGCTAAGGGTTACAAATTCATCGAAGCAGAAATCGAAATGGTTCCCGGAAACTACACCAAGCTTGAGGACGAAGATCAGATTGCAAAAATGCAGAAACTTCTTGATATGCTTGAGGATAACGATGATGTACAGAATGTTTGGCATAACTGGGAGTACGATGAACCTGCTGAAGAAGATTAATCTTCTATTTTTAAATTTTACATAATTAAGAAAGCGGTAAACCTTTTCATAAGATTTACCGCTTTTTTTTACTCTACATAAAATTCTTCCATTGTATCAAGGCATAAACAGATAAGTCTGCCGCCGTTTTTTAAATCTCCGTTGATACAGATATTGTTGTTCGATTTATATACCTTTTCTTCCCCGCCCAATTCCTGAACAGGTACACTTCCGGATACTATATACACATTATCATCAGTAATATACTTTTTATCGTAATCAACTTTGGTAAGTGCAAGATCCTTAAATGAATACTTTTTCAACTTATTGCCGTTCTTCTCAAAGTTACCCAATCCTCTTGGTACAAGAATAAATGCCATCCCACCTGCATCACATGTCTCAAAGAGCGGCAATTCCGACATGAAATCTATAAGATCGGCTTTTGCATCTGCGTCAAGTGCAAGGAATTCGCTCATTACGCTTCTTCCGCATAACTTTGCAAGTTTTGCCGCTGCGGCTTTTATTTTTTCCGATGGCTTATCTACATTTCCGCTGTTTAGATTTTCCATCATCAGACTTAGCACATCTAAAGCTGCTTTGTCACATTCTCCCAGTATCGGAAACACATTTATACTGTCTGCAAGCTCCATAAGTAGTTCGACTGATCCTTCATCTCCAACAAAGTTTCCAAGAATATAGAGGTTGTCATCTTCCTTTAAATCTATAAGCTCCAACATCTCATGAAATCTTTCGTTGTCACCGTAAATATCAGACATTACATAATTCATAAATATACTCCTTTCGCATATTACCCTATTTCTATCGACATTGTTGCGGCAGCATTCAAGTCTGCGTCTGCCTTTTTTCCGTTTATATACTCATAATATGCCTGTGAACCAACCATTGCACCGTTATCACCGCACAGCGATAACTCCGGAACATATAATTTGTATCCTCTGGCATTACACTCCTCTTCTAATCTGCGTCTTAACAGTCTGTTTGCAGATACTCCTCCTGCCGCTACAATCGTCTTGTAACCATATTCCTCTGAGGCTTTAAAGAGATTTTCGGTAAGGCAATCTACTACTGCTTTTCTAAATGACGCACATAAGTCCTCCGTAACTACCTGCTGACCTTTCTGCGAAGCGTTATGAATTATATTTATAGCAGCCGTTTTTAGTCCCGAAAAGCTAAAATCATACGGTCCATCAGCTACTTTCGGGTGCGGCATCGGGTACGCAAGAGGATTTCCGCTTTCAGCAGCCTTATCCAAGTTTATTCCGCCCGGATATGACATTCCCATCGTTCTTGCCACCTTGTCAAAAACCTCTCCTGCTGCGTCATCTCTTGTTCTGCCTATAATACGCATCTTTGTATAATCATCTACCGCTACTATATGACTATGTCCGCCCGACACTACAAGACACAAAAAAGGCGGTTTCAGCTCACTATGTGTAATATAGTTTGCCGCAATATGCGATCTCAGATGATGTACGGGGATCAGTGGTTTTTCCGCTGCAAATGCAAGTCCCTTCGCAAAATTCACTCCTACAAGCAAGGCTCCTATCAGCCCCGGTGCGTAAGTCACACCTATTGCGTCTATTTCATCAAGCGTCAGTCCCGCGCGATTGAGCGCCTCATCAGTTACTCCTGTTATCGCCTCTGCATGACGTCTGGACGCAATCTCCGGCACAACACCGCCGTACAGCTTATGCTCATCAACCTGCGAAACTACTACATTTGAAAGAACTTTTCTTCCGTCCTCAACAACTGCAACGGCTGTTTCGTCACATGAGCTTTCTATCGCTAATATCTTCATCGGTTATCCTCCGTAAAACTCTTTGTCATTATATACGCATTTTCAACAGGTGCAGAATAAAAATTCTTCCTCTCGCCAACCTTCTCAAAACCGTATTTTTCGTAAAGCGCTACTGCGGCACTGTTTGATACTCTCACCTCAAGCGACAGAAACTCCGCACCGCTGTTTTTACATATCTGAACGGCGTTTTCTATAAGCCGGCATGCAATACCCTTGCGTCTGTATGAGGGCAGTACAGCTACATTTGCGACATACCCCTGACCGCATATAATATAAAATCCCATATATCCGACAGCTTTCTCACCCTCCATTGCCGTATAGAAATTCGCCGTATCATTGTTTAGTTCGGCAAGAAATCCGTCTTCAGACCAAGGCTTCGAAAAACAGGCTTTTTCTATCTCTGCCAACATCGGTATATGTTTAACATTCATTTTTTCAATATAAATATAGTTATTTTCGTTCGACAAAATCAAGCAGTCCTTTCAGCTGTTCATAAATTTCGTCACGGGTAAATCTGTATAAGTCTAAATCCCCGAAGTATGGATCTGAAATATCGTGCGAAAAAATATATATCTTGTCTTTTGGCACACCCAGCTGCATTAAAGTCATGGCATGTACATAAGTCATTGGCACAAACAAATCAATTTCGCTTAACAATATTGCTTTTATTGATGTTGATCTGTATCCCGATAAATCTATACCTATTTCACGCATTACTTCAACAGAATTATTGCTTGCCAGTATTCCTGTCGTCGTTGCTGTACCTGCACCTTTACATTCAACGTCGATATTGTTTTCTTTACACATCTTCTCAAACATTACCTGCGCCATTGGACTGCGGCAGGTATTGCCCGAACAAACAAATAGTATTTTCAATCCAAACCACTCCTTTAAATGGTTTTTTATCATATAGTATTATACCACAATTTTCCTACCATATCAAGATAAAAACTGTCCTGTCGGCTAAAGCTATAACAATTCCGTGAAAAAATATTTTTCTTGTTTTCTGATTTTTAGCTGAAATCAAAGTTTATTATTTACTAATCATTCATTTTATGTTATCATTAAATTTGGAGGCGAATATATGAAAATTTCTAAAAGGACACTAAGACATGGCACCACAAGAATTGATTATACTCATGAAATAAAAAACGTTAAAAATATCAACGTGCGTGTTACACCAGAAAAAGGTCTGTATGTATCAAGCCCGCCCGATGCAGATATTGAAACGATAGAAAGATACCTCATCTCAAAGCTTGATAAAATTATCCCTGCACTTGAACATTCTAAATCAACTAAAGGAATTTCTGCCGCTAAACAACGTGAAGGCGGTTCAAAAACAATAGTTCTTCAGGGAAAGACCATTCAATATGAACTTACTTACAAGAAAATCAAAAACATGATCATATCAGTGCACATTTCTAAGGGTATTCGTGTTTCTGCACCGCTTAAAGCAACACAAAAAGATATTGACAGCTTTCTGCATAAAAATGAGGAATTCATTTTCAACAGCCTTAATAAACAAAAAGCCGTCGCTGAAAATATGCCAAAAGAAAAGAAATTCATCACCGGTGAGTACATTTATTTTGTAGGTAAAAAACTTACCCTTGAGGTTTACAGAGGTACAAGAAACTTTATAGAAATAGCTGATAAGAAAATTAATATGTTTGTGACAGAACCTGATAATTATTCCCTTAAAAAAGCCGTTTTTGAAGATTTTTTAAAAAATGAGTGTTCCGATTATGTTTCAAGTCTGTGCAAACAGATTTATCCACGTTTCAGAAAAAAGGGTATTGCTTTTCCAAATGAAATACGTTTCAGAAAAATGGTTTCCTGTTGGGGAAACTGCCGAAGCAATAAAAAAATTCTTACTTTTAGCACATACTTAATACAGCTTCCTCCAAAATGTATCGAAGCTGTTGTGTGCCATGAGTTCACGCACTTCCTTCACCAGAACCACTCAAAAGACTTCTATGCTCAACTTACGGAATTTATGCCTGATTGGAAGGTTCACGATAAAATTATGAAGGATTTGCAAAACGAAATTATTTTTAGATAATATCCGTTAATACAAGGAGGTTAATATATGAGTACATTTAATGTCGGACTGAAAAAGGTTGTTGATGACAGCTACGACATAGAAATTGGGTACGAATTGTACGATAAACTTGTGTCTGACCTTAAAGCAGGTCTTGTAGGCAATATTACAAAATTTGCGGTAGTAACTGACAGCATTGTTTCCGATTTGTATGCTGTTCCTATTGCACAAAAACTTGCGGCGGCAGGATATAGTGTTGAACTTTTCGCTTTCCCTGCAGGCGAAAAAAGCAAAACCCGTGAAACTAAAGCTATTCTTGAAGACGCTTTGCTTGAAAGAGGATACAGACGTGACTGCTGTATTATTGCTGTCGGCGGCGGTGTTGTTACCGATCTTGGAGGATTTCTTGCAGGTACTTTTGGCAGAGGCGTTCCGTTTATAAATTATGCTACTACTCTCCTTGCGTCAGCTGACGCTTCCGTTGGTGGAAAAACCGCAGTTGATACACCGCTTGCAACTAATCTAATCGGTTTGTTCAACCAGCCCAAGAAAGTTTATATTGACATAGCGGCATGGAAAACTCTCCCTGCAAGACAAATTTACAGCGGTATGGCAGAAACCATCAAACACGCTTGTCTTGCGGACGTTCAACTTTTTTACTATCTCTTTGAAAATCTTGAGAAAATATACTCATTCGACAAAACCGCATGTGAATACATCGCAGAAGCAAACTGTCGTATCAAATACAATGTTGTTATGCAGGACGAAAGAGAAAGCGGGCTGAGAGAAATCCTCAATCTTGGTCACACTGTTGGCAGGGCTATCGAAACTGTAAGCGACTATCAATTGCTTCACGGTGAAGCGGTTGCAATCGGACTTGTTGCGCAGGCAAGACTGTCGCACAAATTAGGTTACATGTCAAATGAGGATCTGAATGCCGTTATAGCCCTTCTTTACAAAGCGTCACTGCCTATTTCCATACCGGATTATATCAACAAAGAAGAACTTGTCAAGAAACTTTATACCGACAAAAAAGTTCGTAACGGACAACTGAGATTTGTTCTTCAAAGCGGAATAGGAAGTGTAATGCAATTCGGAGAAAACGTTTTTGCAACACCCATTACCGAAGCCCTTGCAAGAGAAATTATATATCAATGCTGATATTTTACCTTTTCCCATGCCTTTACGGTGTGGGGATTTTTTTGCACAAGGAAAAGCCCGCACACTTTATCGTGTACGGACTTCTATGAAAGGATCTGTGATTCCAGTCGTAAACTATTTTACTGGCTTATAACCTTATTGATAAGGTCGCAGTTCTGATCTGTGAACTTAAAGCTTAAAGCACCGTAGTTCAGAACTACTGTTGTATTCGCCTGAACCGTAAACTCTCTGATAATATCTCTGTACGAAAGCACTCTGTAATCAGCTACTCCCTCCAGTTTATCACCAAATACTGTCTTCATCTCAAATACGTCTGTAAATACAAGAACATACTTCACGCCGTCGCTGCCCTGTCTTGTGATCGGATGTGTTTCTCCGTTCTCATCCTTAGAGAGAGGCATAATATATTTCGCACTTGTAAAGCCTCTGATCATCAGCTTTCTGAGAGCGTTAATTTCCTCTCTGCGGTTCGGCTTATCTGTCTTGAACTGCATTTTCTGAGACAGTGTTGTCATACTGAACATCAACTCAGGGTTAGTAACAGGTATTTTAATAAACTCTCTCTCGTTCTCTTCTACCATATCGGACACTGTATCGGTGGAAATAATTACCCACTTCTCAGTTTCGTCAAGAACAAGATCCTGAATTCCATGACGTCTGTACTCAAACAGCATATTAAATATCTCGTTCTTCTTGTATTCCTTAAGATATACATTATATCCGTTCTTTGCAAAGTTTGCAACAGACTTTTCACCAAACTCTTTTTCTGAGAAAATATGTCCTCTGTTATTGCCGTCTATAAGTATATGCTTTGTATTTGCATCAAACTCTGCATACATTGCATCTGCTTCAACTATCATCTTGGCAAGCTGTTTGTAGCTATCATTCAATTTGTCACGCAGTATTTTCATTACGGAGAAATCATGTTCAAGCTCAAGTTCTCTTGCAATAATCTTCGTCTGTGCAGCCTGGAACTGTATTGTAGGCTTCGGAACAGGCTTCTTCGGTGCTTCCGTTGAGGCAGGCTCTGAGAATAGATTCGATAGATCAAATGCGCCATCTCCGCTGTTATCCTCTTTCTTCTCAGCCGGCTGCTCTGCATGTTCAGGCATTTTTGATGAATATGCAGGCTGTTCCTCATCCTCCGGTAGTGCATCAACAATCGGTGCAGAAACCTTTATTCCGTTTATCGTAATAACTGACGGCTGCTTCTGTGGCATCTTCTTTGGCTCTGAAACACTTGCAGGAGCAGGTGCAGGCATTGGTGCCGGTGTAGGTGCAGCTGTATGAACAGGTGTCGGCTTATCCATTATCGGATCTGTCGGCATTACGAATGCTTCGGATACAGACTTTCTGTGAGGTGCCTCCGGGATCTCCGTATCATAAACAGGAGCGGATACCTTTATACCGTTAATTGTAATCTCACCCGGCTGTTTCTTTTGAACAGGCTTTACAGGTTCTTTTTCTTCTACTACCGGCTCACTCTTTACCTCTGCGGCAGGTGCCGGTACAGCTTTCTCTGTTAAATTCTCTTCAACTGGCTTTTCTTCTGTTGTAACTTCTTCCGCCGGAACGTCTGTTTCAACCGGAGTTTCCTTTGTTTCCTCAGCGGGAGTTTCTTCTTCTTTTGCAATAAGATCTTTGTCATACTTCGGCTCAACATCGCCAAGTATAGATTTATTCATTATAAATCCAAGTGATGCCGCATTTATGATATAATGCGTGGAATCGGTGTATTCTACAATCAGTCTTGCGTCAAGCTCATAAAGTCCCTTAAGCGGCATTCCTACGCTTCTTGCTTCTTTTAGGTCTGTAAATACAGGACAGAACTTTGTATATCCGTCTGTCATAAGTATCGGCTTGAATTCGTCAAGGTTTTCTTCCGTAATCTCTGTAATATCTGTATCAAGAGCATATGTATATACTCTGCTGCCAAGGAACAACGCTGCGATATCTTCTCTGATATCATCGTCCTTCTTCTGCATAAAGTCAAGTATCTTGAAATAAAGCTTCGGTGCAAGTACGCCCTCTGTCTTTACATGTTCGTCAAAATCATGAGGCTCAAATACATGGCTTCTGTCGTTATTTACGATAATCTTCTTTAGTCCAAATCTCTTAAGATCGTCAAAGAATGATCCTCTGTCATCTATCGTTGTAACAACCGTATCTTCAACACCGGTTTCCGCAGCTCTCTTGATAGTACAGATATTCACACAGAACTCGTCGTCAAGATACGGATAGTTTGTAACCGTTGAATATGTGCAGTAAAGTTCATCAGCGCTTACTACTTCGTCAATAGTTTTCTTTATAGGATCAGCCTCAGCAGCGTCAAGCTTCTCTTTTACTATGCTGCTGATACATTCAGAACAGAAGTTGCGGTTATCTACAAGGAACATATCAGACTCTTTGAATGACTTTCCGCATACCGCACACTTCGCCATACGGTTACCGTTCTGGCGGCGTTTTGTTGTATCTACTCCTGCAACATCGGCAACAGGCTGTACATTAGTCTTTGTTGAAGTTGTTTCAACCGCTGCACTTTCTCTTTCTCCGGTTCTTGTGATAATATAATCATAATCTGCGCCTGTTTCGTCCTTTACGATCTCAACAGCAAAGTTCTTTGGAGTTCTCTTGCGGTTTTTCCACATATTAAGCTCTTTCTGCTGAATAGGAACTATCATACCGCCGATTATCTTGTATGTCTTGCCGGCTCTCTTATCGTTATAGAACTTACAGAACTCATTCTCAAGAACAAGTATTGTATGTTCGTTTTCTTCAAATTTGATTCTATCTTTCTTCTCGCCTTTTAATGTAGATGTTGATACATCGCCAACAGGTGTCTTTGAAACGGCTGCCTTATTATCTGTTGTGGCAGGTGTATTGCTTACAGGCGGTACATACGGTGCTGCCGGAGCTACCTCCGGAGCCGGTGTAAGTGTTCCGTCCTCGTTTACCTTTGATATTTTGCAGTCGTAAATTTTGCCTGTGCTATCCTTGAACACCTCAACTGCAAAACCTTGCGGCGACTTAACACGGTTTTTCCACATATTAAGCTCTCGCTGTTCTATCGGGATAATCTTTCCGTCTATTACCTTGATAGTTCTACCCCATCTCTTGTCATTGTAGAACTTACAGTATTCACTATCCATGATAAGAACGGTGTTCTCGTTTTCGATAAAATCTATTCTGTCGGTTGGTGCAGTACCGATTGTTTCTTTTACCTTTTGTACTCTCGCTCTTGCAGCTGCACCTTGTACTCTGTTTGGATTCTTATTCAAACTTGCTGCCGGCTGTACTCTGTTCGGGTTAGCATTTGCTGCAGGTGCTGCCGGCTGTACTCTATTCGGGTTAGCATTTGCTGCAGGTGCTGCCGGCTGTACTCTGTTCGGGTTTGCGTTTGCTGCAGGTGCTGCCGGCTGTACTCTGTTCGGGTTAGCATTTGCTGCAGGTGCTGCCGGCTGTACTCTGTTCGGGTTTGCGTTTGCTGCAGGTGCTGTCGGCTGTACTCTGTTCGGGTTAGCATTTGCTGCAGGTGCTGTCGGCTGTACTCTGTTCGGGTTAGCATTTGCTGCAGGTGCTGTCGGCTGTACTCTGTTCGGGTTTGC
>ONAH01000089.1 GCA_900315715.1 uncultured Eubacteriales bacterium | reverse complement strand
GAGAGGTCGTTATACAGCATGACGATAATTTTGCAGAGGGTACGGTTATTCGTACTGAGCCCGCAAACGGTACAAAAGTAAAAGTTCACAGTAAAGTTATTGTATATATAGCAGAGAATAGTATTCAGGTTCCTAATGTGGTGGGAAAAACTTACGATGACGCCTCCGCCGCACTCAAAGAGGCAGGGCTCAAAGTAGGCGAAATCACATACGATTACAGTGAGGAGTACGATACAGGGTATGTAATATCTCAGGGTGCGGATAGTACGATTAAGGTGGAGAAGGGAACTTCTATTTCACTTGTTATCAGCCAGGGCAGACCTTATGATGTTACAATCAGCGAAACAGTTGATCTTTCTACTCTGAAAGCACCGTTCAAGGTAGCGGTATTTGTTGACGGAGAAGAGGAACTTACGAAGAACTTCTATTCGCTTGCGTTCAGAAATTCCTATGACTTCGATGTTACCCGACTGAATACAAGGGGAGAGGCTACGGTTGAAGTTTATATTGACGGAGAGTTGTATCAGGAGTACCTGTTTGATTTCAAACAGAATACGTCTATGCTTGTTTCTCAGCATGAAGTGAGTGCACAGAAAAAATCAACGGAGTCCAAACCGTCATCTGATACGGAAACTTCATCAACCGCTTCGGAAGAAACAAGTTCTGTTCGTACGTCATCGGTTGAGGAGTCGCCGTCGTCCGCTGAGCCGGAAAAATCTAAGCCTGAGGAAAATTCCTCTGTTGCATCAAGTACGGACGTTTACCCTCAGCAGGTTACAAGTGAATTGTAAAACAATATTTAGTGTGTATGTCGCAGAGATGTACACACTTTTTTTGTTTGGCTTAAGTTAAGCGATTTGACGATAAAAAATATGTATTTTTTGTGCGGTTGTATCGGAGTGTTGAGAAAATTAATATTTACATTATTCTTTTGGCATGTTATAATAAAAGTGCTTGGTTTTTAATAAAAATTATGTATAATATATGAACAATGGTGAGTGAAAAGAATGCTTAAAATACAAAACTTAACAAAAAAATATGGTGACAAAATTGCAGTAGATGATTTGAGTCTGGAGATACACAGCGGTGAAATATACGGTTTTATAGGACATAACGGTGCGGGAAAAACGACTACAATAAAGTGCTGCTGCGGATTGATAGAATTTGACAGCGGAGAAATATATGTTGACGGAATATCAATAAAGGAAGACCCGCTTGAGTGTAAAAGACGTCTTTCATACCTGCCCGATAACCCAGACTTGTACGGGTTTATGACGGGAATAAAGTATCTGAATTTTGTGGCGGATATTTACTCAATGGGTGTGGAGGAAAGAGAATATCAGATACATAAGCTTTCGGATATGTTCGGAATTACAGAGGATCTTGCACAGCCGATAAACAGCTATTCCCACGGAATGAAGCAGAAACTTGCTTTGATATCCGCATTTATGCATAAGCCTAAGCTTGTGCTGCTTGACGAACCGTTTGTAGGACTTGATCCGATGGCGGCACACCGTATGAAAGAGGAAATGCGTAATGCGTGCAAAGAGGGTGCGGCGGTGTTTTTTTCGACACATGTGCTTGAGGTTGCAGAGAAGCTTTGTGACAAGATAGCGATTATTCGTGACGGCAGACTTGTTCTCAGCGGTACGACTGAGGAGGTAAGAGGTGCGGCGTCGCTGGAGGACGTTTTCCTGAGCTTGGAGGAGGACAATGATTAAGACTATTTTTGATTTGGTTAAGATAAAGATAACGGGCGGCGTTACGTCAATGATCTCATTTATGAGAGGTCGTGAGGCGAAAACAACAGGCTTTAGTTTTGGTACGGCACTGATACTGTCTATCGTAATAATAGCGTTTCTGTTTATGATGGTGTTCTCATTCGGACTTGCTATGGTGGTAGGGTTTCAGATGGCGATGAATAACTGTCTGTGGCTGTATTATCCGCTTGCTTTTGTTGTGTCAACGGTATTTGCGTTTGTAGGTACGGTTTTTGCGGCACAGTCGTATCTGTTTGAATCCGAAGATAATGAGCTTTTGCTGAGTATGCCGATAAAGCCCTCAGCTGTACTGGTAAGCAGAATTTTGTCGCTGTATGTGCTGAACTTTGTTTACAGTACGATAATACTTCTGCCTGTCGGAATTGCACACAGATTTTTGTTCAGGTTTAAGGGGCTTAGCGTGACTAATGATATCGGAATAGTGTTTACATATGTATTGACACTATTGATAGTTCCTTCGCTTGCAACGGCACTAAGCTGTATTTTGGGATATGTAATTGGAAAAATATCAAAAAAGATACCCAATAAGGGAATACTAACGGTGATATTCGGGTTTACGACGATTGCTATACTTGCGGTATTGGGACTAAATCTTGGGCCGATAATTTCCGCTCTGATAAACTACATAGACGCTATTGCAATAAGCGTAGAGAAGTATTTGCCGCTTCTGTATATTTACGGAGTTGCAGCCGATGCGGGTACGGCACTGTGGGGCATAATCCCGATAACAGTGTTAAGTCTGGGACTGCCTGTTCTTGTATATCAATATCTGTCGATAAATTTTTTGAGGCTAATAACAAAGAAAACTGCTCCGAAAAAGAAAAAATACAAAAAAGAGCAGATGAAAAAAACAAACGTTCAGATATCGCTTATCAAAAAAGAGATAGGCTACTTTTTCAGCATACCTGCGTATGTTATGAATGCAGGTATGAGTACAATAATGGCGGTGTTTTTGGGCGTCGGAATACTAATGAGGGGCGCAGAGATGAACGAATGGCTCCCTAAAATGTTCCCTGACGCTGCAAGCAGCCTGATGCCGCTTGCGGTAGGTTCAAGCCTTGCGCTGTGCTGTACGCTTAACGATGTTACTGCGCCGTCGATATCGCTTGAAGGAAAAACAATCTGGCTGCTTAAATCAACACCTATCAATCCTATGAAAATATTCTGGGGCAAAGCGATTCTAGCGCCTGTCGTATCGCTGCCCGGCGTACTGTTTACGTCGATAACATCGGCTTTGATGCTGGAAATGAAGGTAGTAGACGTACTGTTTATTATGATTATACCTGTGCTTGCGTGTCTGTTTTCGGGGTTTTTGGGAGTTTGTATAAACCTGAGAATACCAAGGTTTGACTGGTCAACAGAAATTACGGTTATTAAGCAAAGTTTGAGTGTAATTATAACTTTGTTAGTTTCGATGTTCTTTACTGCCGTACCGTTTGTACTGGCGATAATTCCTGCGGCTTATCTGGAGGATTTCTCCACCGTAACGTCGTATGGTTTGTGTATAATATATTTTGCGCTGCTGATTGGATTGGAAATATTCTATCTTAATACGGACGGCAAAAAGATTTGGGATACTTTGTAATGTTTGTGGTTGATTATATCCAAAAATTTCTGCATACTTAAAATAATATTGACTTTTACGGCAAATGATTGTACAATTATATTAGGAATATACTATGGGGTGAGAACATTGAAATGTACTGTACTGCACAGGGTTATATGCGTGTTCACTGCCGCTGTGCTTGTCATTTTGTCCGGGTGCGGAAATAAAAAGGGGAACGCGGACGATAACACCGTACAGCAGGTAAGCGGTACCGCAAGCGATGCTGCTGTAATTGAAAGAGATTTTATCGGCGCAGATGTGAGTACGCCCGAATATATCGGCGGAGTTAAGCTGGTTTCTGAAAACGGCAACGTTGGTATTAAACTTAAAAACTTTAGTAATGCAAGCGTTTATTGCTATGACCTTGACCGACAGTTTTATTCAATAGAGAAACCTTTGACCTCCGCTGAGGTTTCAAAGAAGTATGTAAACGATCTTGAAAAAAAGTTTGGCGTAAAATTTAATCTGTCAAGCGAATTTTCTTCTGATGTGTATTACAGTAATCTCTCTACAAAGTCGGGTACGGTTGGAATAGCAATTTGTAACGGGAATTTTGACGAAGGTTTTAACGGCGTATTGTCGGTTGCAGTGAAACTTCCTGCGGGAAGCGAAAGCCCTGCTTTGAGCAGCGATAAAGATAAGAATAAAACCTCCTCCGACACCGACGGCAAGAATGATTCGTCATCGGGCGGCGATATTTCCGGATACTGGAAAGCTGCATATTATCTTGCAGACAACGGCAACACCGTTAGAACAGATACATACTCTATCTTTGCGTATAACTCCGGTAGTGCGTCGCTGTATATCGACTATGAACGCTATGAGGGTAACTGGAAAGCTAAGGATAAAGGCTTTGAATTTTCATTTGTAGGTTTGCACGGATACGGCGAAATGGCTAAGATTAACGGCGGTGAGTATCTTCTTGTCAAATTCGATGAGGTTGACGGAAAGATAGCTTTTGAAAATCTATACTGATAACACACTACCCTTTGTCATTATGGCAGAGGGTTTTGTTTAATAAGCCAAATTAACAATGATTGGTCATAGGTTGACAATGGACTATATCTACTATATAATTATTACAGATTTATAACAAAGGGGACTTTTTTATGTTTAAAAACTATATGTTTGATCTTTACGGTACGCTTGCAGATACTCATACTGACGAATGTAAGGACAGCCTTTGGGAGAGTACGGCACAATATTATAAGAAAAACGGAGCTTTGTTTGGCGCTGAAGAACTGAGAAAAACATATTGTTCGCTTGTGGAAAAAGAAAAAACTGTCATACACAAAACACACCCCGAATATAAATATATAGATATAAAGATAGAAAAAGTCTTTGCCCAGCTATATCGCAATAAAGGTGTTGAGTGCGGTGACAATGACGAAATGGTGCTTGAAACAGCACTGTATTTCAGACGCATTTCAAGAGATTATATTAAGCTTTATGACGGTATTGCAGATCTGCTTGATGATCTGAAGAAAAACGGCGGTAATGTATATCTGCTGACAAATGCACAAAGAGCATTTACTTGGGACGAACTTGAGATTCTGGGTATTCGCGGCAAGTTTGACGGAATAGTGATATCATCAGATGAGGAGTGCTGTAAACCTGATGAACACTTTTACAAAGCACTGCTTGACAGATACGCACTTGATCCGAAAGACACAATAATGGTCGGAAACGATCCTGACGCAGATATCAGAGGTGCAAAGAGAGTTGGACTTTCTGCACTGTATATACATACAAATCTGTCGCCTGAGTTTGATGAAAATTCAAATGCCGATTTTATTATTCCAAACGGAGATACACTTAAAATGAGGGATTATCTGCTATGACACAATCGCAGTTTATGTATGAATTGATGAAAGAGCTTGACGGAATGTCGGACGAAAAAAAGTATGATATCATGAATGATTATACCGGCTTTTTCTCCGAACAGACAGATAACGGACGAAGCCCGGAAGAAATAATATCTATGCTTCATTCCCCGAAGGAAATTGCCGAAAGCTACAAAAAAGGAAAGCCTGTTGAACTTGATGTCTTTGCATCGGGATCTGAGGACGATACGCCGGCTTATAAACGTGTGGTGAAGTTTATATTGCTGATACCGTGTGCGTTGGTGATAGTGCCGTTATCCGCACTTGCGGGAGCGCTGTTGGTTGCGCTGTCGGTGGTACTGTGTGTAGCGGGGGTCGCAGTGAGTGTATATTCGTTTTTTGCCTCATCGCTGAGCTTTGGGTTTATTATCATCGGAATAGGCGGGATATTGTTTACATTTTCGTTTGTGATGCTGTGTGTGTCGTTTATACAGCTAACTGCGAAGATGGTTAAGTCTTTCCCGAATTACATGGGCAGGGTGCTTAATAATACGGACAGGTCGGTGAAGTGAATATGAGAAAAACATTTCGGATCTTTGCGATAACGCTTGTCGTGGCGATAGTTGTCACGGTAGCGGGAGTGGCGGTAGTTCGTCATCATAATGTGAAAACAGGCGATATGTATGACGTTTTTACAAACGGTATAAATATAGGTGAGCCTCTGTATAAATACGAAATGCCCGAAAACACTGACATTAGTGAGCTGCCTGAATGTACTGAGGAAAACTATGTCATGTATCAGCTCAATGAATTCAATACGATAGAAACAGAACTGGAATACTGTACCGTTGAAATAAACGGAGGTACGCAGAAGGACTTCCTTACAGTCGCTATGAGCTGTAAAGAGGACGTTTCTGACAGCGTGAAGCTTCGTACTGCCGTAAAGGACGGTAATCTGTATATACAAAACAAATGTGAGGGAACTGTTCCTGCGTCAAAGGATAAAGTAAAAATAATTATCATGATACCTGATGATTATAAGGGCGGATACTGCGTAAAAGGTCAATACTGCGATGTTTCTGTTACAAACGCGGAAAGTGCGATGGATATTGAAATGTCGCTGTATAAGTGTAACCTGAACGCTGACAATCTCAATGCGCCAAATATTACGGCAGATATGAGCGGTACGGAGGCTGAAGTTAAAAACGTTTCTTCAAAGGACGGGTTCAGTATAGGTGCTGTTTCGTCAAACATCAAGCTGAGAGGTGTTTCGGCGCAGTATTCAAAGATGGTGGTTAGCAGTACAACGCTTGATACGGAAAATGTTTCGGGCGGTTTTACATATGAGAGCGATATCAGTACGCTTTATCTGAAGTGCAGTGAGGTGTCGGGAAACATTAATATACAGTCAAAAAAAGGTTCTGTGAGTGTTACTCTGCCAAAAAACGCTCCCCTTGCGCTAAGGCATAATGAGAAGTGGTCGGTGTTTCAAAACAGCACGGGCATAGCAGAATCGGAAAAAAACAATAAAGATTTACAGCATATTCTTGAAACAAACGTCGAATTTACTATTGTAAGACTGGAAGAAAAATAGTAGAATATAAGATGGAAATTTTCGACAGCAAAGGACTGTCTGATTAACGGAGGAAATATTTATGAATATAGTTGTTCTTGCAGGCGGACTCAGCACAGAGCGTGATGTATCAATAACATCGGGTACAATGGTTGCAGGTGCGCTCAGAAGGCGTGGACATAAGGTCGTTCTTCTTGATGTGTTTATGGGTTACGAAAAGGACGAGTGCGATATAGAGGCACTGTTTGAACAGGGCTATGACTTCACAGAAAATCTGGGAGTAAGAGAGATCGTTCCCGATCTGGAGAAGATAAAGGCTCAAAGACGTGACAAGTCGGATAGGTTTTTGGGCGAACACGTTGAGGATATATGCCGATTTGCCGATATATGCTTTCTTGCGCTTCACGGAGGTGACGGCGAAAACGGCAGACTTCAGGCGACATTCGATATGCTGGGAATAAAATATACAGGTACAGGATATCTTGGCAGTGCGATTGCTATGAATAAGGGTATTACAAAAAGTATTTTCCTCAATCATAATGTAAATACTCCTGCGGGTGAGTGTTACAGACAGGAGGATAGGCAGACAGGAAAAATATTGGAGTGGAACTATTTTCCGTGCGTTGTAAAGCCGTGTTCGGGTGGAAGCAGTGTAGGAGTTTCCATTGTAGAGGATAAAGAGAAGTTTATGAAGGCTATGGACGACGCCTTTGTGTATGAAACAGAAGTGCTGGTTGAGCAGTATGTAAAGGGCAGAGAGTTTTCAATCGGAGTGATAGACGGAAAAGCTCTCCCGATAATAGAGATTATTCCAAAGTGCGGTTTCTATGATTATATAAATAAGTATCAGTCGGGAAGAACAGAGGAGGTTTGCCCTGCACATCTTGACGAAGAAACAACTGCTATGCTACAAAAAGAAGCAGAAAAAGCCTACGAGGCACTTTTGCTTGAGGCATATGCAAGAGTGGATTTTCTGCTTGACAAGGACGGAAAAACATATGCATTAGAGGCAAACACACTTCCCGGAATGACAAGTGCAAGCCTGATACCTCAGGAGGCAAATGCAGTAGGAATAAGCTATGAGGAGCTTTGCGATAAGATAATAGAAGTATCTCTGAAAAAGTACAGTAAAAACTGAGGTCTTGATATATGAAAAGATTTACATTAATGGATATAGCAGAGGCTTGCAAGGGTGAGTATATAGGCGACAAATCGCTTTTGGGAGAGACGATAACGAGTGTTGTAATAGACAGCAGGCTTGCTGAAAAAGGATCGTTGTTTGTAGCGATAAAGGGAGAGAGAACGGACGGACATTTGTATGTAAACAAAGCGTATGAGCTTGGAGCGGTGTGCGTAATAAGCGAGAAGGTTCTGTCGACAGAACACCCGTATATACTTGTGAGTTCGTCCGAAAAGGCAATAAAGGAAATAGCTCAGGCTTACAGAAATCTGTTTGAAAACATTGAAGTCGTAGGAATAACCGGAAGCGTAGGAAAAACAAGCACAAAAGAGATGATTGCGGCTGTACTTAGTGAGGAATATGTAGTACATAAGACGCAGGGCAACTTTAATAACGAACTTGGTGTTCCGCTGACACTACTTGCGATGCCTGAGGATACAGAGGTTGCAGTAGTTGAGATGGGAATAAGCGGGTTCGGAGAAATGACAAGGCTTAGCAAAATGGTGCGTCCGACAATATGCGTGCTTACGAATATCGGATATTGTCATTTGGAGAACTTGGGTGACCGTGACGGAGTGCTCAAAGCAAAAACAGAGATGTTTAAATACAAAGAGGACGATGCACTTATATTTGTAAATGGCGACGATGACAAGCTTATTACGATACAAGAAGATAAGACAACATTCGGACTGGGTTCGTATAACGACTATTATGCAGCGGATATAGAGAACAGCGGAGAGAACAGTGTGAGCTGCAATCTGTGCTATAACGGCAAAAAGCTTGCAGTGAGTATTCCTGCGCTTGGCAACTATATGGCTGTAAATGCAGCGGCAGCACTTGCCGTAGGCAAGGCACTGAACATGAGCGACGAGAGTATTGTCAAGGGAATAGCAGGCTATACAACGGTTGGCAGCCGTGCGAACCTTGTAACAACAGAGTTGATAAGGATAATTGATGACTGCTACAATGCAAACCCGAATTCCGTAAAAGCCTCAATCGAAACACTCTGCGGCATGAGAGGCGGCAGAAAGGTTGCTGTACTTGGAGATATGAAAGAACTTGGAGTAAACGAAAAGGAACTTCATGCAGATGTGGGACGTTATGCGGCTAAGAGCGGAGTAGATGTCTTAGTAACTGTGGGTACACTTGCAAAGAACATCAGCGACAACGCTGAGGGTGTGGAGAGTTATCATTTTGATACGGTAGAAAATGCGATTGATGAGATAGATACTGTACTTCATAAGGACGATATTGTGCTTGTAAAAGCGTCACACTCAATGCATTTTGAAAAGATAGTTGAATTCCTTAAAGAATTATAAAATAAAAGCAGTCTGCTGTTTGGGTAACGGCAGACTGCTTTTGCAGTTATTTATATAGTAAAGTGTTGTTTTCAAAATCTATTACGAAGTATTTTTTTGAGATATGAAGAACTCCGACAAAAGCGTCAAACATTCCATAAGCATCAAGCATATTGGGCATAGTACCGAATTTGACGGGAGTTTCATCAGTATCGTTGACAGACAGATACCCCGATAGAAATTCACCGCTGAGATTACCGAAAGTCGGACTATTGTCCATGTAGTATTCACCGGTTTTAGTGAGGCTGTTTGCAAAACGGGAAGAAATATATGGAATATATGCACCCGTATCAATGATTACATTTTGTAAAGGTGTTTTGTTTATTGAGATTTGATTTGTAGTAATGTATGAATTCATAAAGATTTGAATTGGAACGGCACAAAGATTATCTTTAGGGATTGCGGAGAAGGTAATTTCGCTGTTTTCAAAATCCATAGTAATACCGTATTTTCGAATGATGTCCATGCCGATAAATCCGCCAATGTCAATTCCGGTAAGCCCGTCGGCAATGAATTTTGGGCAGATGTTAGTTACCTTTAAGGTGTAATCGGTATTGTTTATAGTTATAGTTTTAGTATTATCAAAGCTGAACGATAACGGAGATCCTGTATCAATTAAAAAGTTGATGTTATCAATTACTGCAACAATGTGGTTGTTTGGTGTGAGTAGTTTCACAAAAATCGAACTCCTTTCGTATTTTGTTTGAGAGTATGGGATTTGAAAAAAAGCGACAACGGATTAAAAATCAACGAATCTGTATTGATTATAACATTGTTTTGAGAAATAGTAAACCCCCGACACCTGAGTGACTGGGCATGTTGAAGCAGTGGCAACTCTCAGCATACGGTTTTGGAGGCGATGTAGATAGCCTGAAAAGCGAATAAATATGCCGATTTCAAATCATTTATTTTATTGTGATACCGTTGGTTATTTTTAACAAAAATAAAACAAGGTTGATACAATTAGTTTGTTAGAAAAAATTAATAAAGTTTTAAAGAACACTTGACCAGAAGTAAGAGTTTGTGTTATGAATAGAAAAAGTTTAATTACTTATTTTAAGTGGTTAATTTTTTTAACAGTCTAAAATAACTTATACAACAAATTCAAAGAAAGGGGTCGTGATTAACCATGACAAATAAGAATGTCAGACTGATGATTTACATAAGCGATAACACCGATAAGAAGTTCAGAGCATACGCCGCTGAGAAAGGCGTAACCGAACAGCTCAAAGCTGACAATCAAATGCTGTGGGTACAGAGAATGAACAATATCCGCAACCGAGCAACAGAGATTGTCAACGCAGAATTGATTTATAGCTGATAAGTATAGCCGCAGGGAGGAAAAATACTCAGCCCTGCGGCTGAAACATTGTCAAGCG
>ONAH01000090.1 GCA_900315715.1 uncultured Eubacteriales bacterium | reverse complement strand
TTACTGCGTTTTGAGGCAAGCAGGGCAACACCCATAAAATATTCGTCCCAAGAAATATAGTCTTGTCGTTTCATAATCATCGTTCCTTTCAGCTTAATAATAACAGTATAGCATATATTTTTTTGAATAACAATAGATATTTTGTAAATCGCTGCTTCGAAAGATCATAACAAGGTTTTAGCTTTTATCTGTACAATAAATAAAAATTGACAATGTATTAACTCTGATTTATAATGAAACCGTTGAACAAAAAACCAAAGAGGCGGTGTTAATATGAAGAATAAAAAGGAATTGCAGCCACTCTATAAGGGGATAATACTAATAATATCATCTGCTTTCTTTTTTGCACTTATGAATATGTTTGTTAGTTTGTCGGGGGATTTACCGTCGTTTCAAAAAAGTTTTTTCAGAAATCTGATAGCATTTGTTTTTGCAGGAATAGTAATTGCGAAGGATAAAGTTTCGCTCAAAATTCCTAAAAAGTCAATTGTACCATTATTATTGCGATCTGGATTTGGAACAATCGGAATATTGTGCAATTTCTATGCATTGGGTATTTTAGACCTTGCAGACGCTTCAATGCTAAATAAGATGTCGCCGTTTTTTGCAATACTGTTTAGCACCTTTATTCTGAAAGAGAAGATAAAGCCCTTACAGTTGCTTATTGTAACAGGTGCTTTGTTTGGTGCAGTATGTGTAATAAAGCCTTCGTTTTCAAATACACTTACAGGGCCTGCGCTGCTTGCGCTGATGGGAGGAATGTTTGCAGGTCTTGCATATACTCTTGTGAGAGTGCTTGGCAAACAGGGGGTAAAAGGTGCAATAATAGTGTTTGCGTTTTCGGGATTTTCGTGTCTTGTAACATCACCGGCGCTGATTTTTGCATACACACCAATGACATTAAAGCAGCTTGTGTTTTTGGTATTAGCAGGACTTGCCGCAGCGGGCGGACAATTCACGATAACGGCGGCATACTGCTATGCGCCTGCAAAAGATGTGTCTGTATATGACTATTCACAGATAATATTTGCAGCAGGATTGGGTTTCATAGTGTTCGGACAGGTGCCTGATTTACTGAGTATTTTGGGATATATAATAATTGTAAGTATGGCTGTACTGATGTTTGTTTACAATAAACGCAGGAGTGAATGAAGATTAATGTCACAAGATTGTAACATTATGCATATTTTTATAATAAAATTGTCAAATAGCGGAGAAAAAATCTTTAAAATTCGATAAAAACAGATAAAATTTGCAGGATTATAAATTTTCTCTTGCATTTTTGCTTAATATATATTACAATGATACCTGTACGATTATGAAATGTGTTTATGGAGGCGCAAAACAATGAATTACTTACAGATGAGCAAAGAGGAATTGCTGTCGGAGAAGAATGCTCTTGAAGCTAAATACAACGATTATAAGGGAGAAGGACTCAGCCTTAATATGGCAAGAGGAAAGCCCGGTGCAGAGCAGCTTGCTGTTTCAAAGCCAATGCTTGACGTTGTAAACTCCGAAACAGAGTGTACCGTTGACGGTATCGATTGCCTCAACTACGGTGTACTAGACGGAATTCCTTCAGTGAAGAAAATGTTTGCAGATATACTTGAGGTATCTCCCGATGAAGTATTTGTAGGCGGAAACTCAAGCCTTAACCTAATGTTTGATACTATATCATGCTTTATGACAACTGGTGTTGCAGGATGTGAGCCTTGGATAAAGCAGGGCGGCATTAAATTCTTGTGTCCTGTACCGGGATATGACAGACATTTCGGAATAACAGAGTATTACGGTATTGAGATGATAAATGTTCCGATGACATCTGACGGTCCGGATATGGATATGGTAGAAAAGCTTGTTTCCGAGGACGAAAAGATAAAGGGTATCTGGTGTGTGCCAAAATACTCAAACCCCACAGGAATAACATTTTCCGATGAAACTGTACGTAGATTTGCAAAGCTAAAACCTGCTGCACCGGATTTCAGAATAATGTGGGATAATGCATATATTATTCACGATGTAACCGATAACGGGGATAAGCTGCTTTCACTTATGGACGAATGTAAGAAGAACGGTACTGAGGATATGCCGATAATGTTTACATCGACTTCAAAGATAACATTCCCGGGATCAGGTGTATCTGCATTTGCCTGCAGTGAGAACAACATGAAGGTTCTTAAAAAGAGATACAATTTCCAAACGATCGGATTTGATAAGATAAATATGCTCAGACACGCACTTTATTTAAAGGACAGCAAGGGTCTGATTGAGTATATGAAGAAGCATAAGGCATTGCTTGCGCCAAAGTTTGAGTGTGTTTTAACAGCACTTGACAGTGAGGTAAAACAAACAGGAACAGCAAAGTGGGAAACACCAAACGGCGGTTACTTTGTAAGCGTTGACGTTATGGACGGTACTGCAAAAGAGGTAGTAAGACTTTGCAAGGAAGCAGGCGTAGTTCTAACAGGCGCAGGTGCAACATACCCATACGGAAAAGATCCAAAGGACAGCAACATCAGAATTGCACCTTCTTTCCCATGCGTAGAGGAGCTTGAGAAAGCAATGCAGATATTCTGTGTATGCGTAAAACTTGCTGCAGTAAATAAGCTGCTTGCATAAATAAAAGAACGTATTTTCGGTACAAATGATGAAAGAATGGAAAAAAATGAAATTGTAACAATTATTTTACCGTAAAATGCAGTATATAATATTGACTTTTTTCTAAAAAAATTTTATAATAACTCTGCACGTTTGTTTTTTGTACGATAGCAGAGTTATTTTTTTCTGTAATATAATAAACAAACATTTAAAATTATAACGGAGGTTATACGAATGAAAAGAGTTGCAAAACCCGTATTCTTCATCGTTGCTATCCTGATCATCTCACTTGCGGTTACATCAGTATTCGGTGTTACCACACAGCACGGTGATATAGTTACGACACGTATAAAGGGCGTATCGGATATCAGATGGGGAATAGACATCAAAGGCGGTGTTGAGGCTACGTTCCAGCCGGCTGATGGTGTAACTGCTACTGAGGAACAGCTTGAAGCAGCGAAGTCTGTAATAGAAACCAGAATGGTTTCAAACAATATCACAGACTATGAGCTTTATGCAGACCAGAGTGCAAACAAGATAATAGTACGTTTCCCGTGGAAAGAGGAAACAAAGAACTACGACCCGTATGAGGCGATTGAAGAGATCTCCGCAACGGCGACACTTACATTCAGACCAGGCAACAGCTATGAATCTACATCATACGCAGATGACGGATCTGTTGTAATGAAAACTCCTTCGGGAGAAACAGCCCAACAAGTGCTTCTGGACGGTTCAAACGTAAAGAATGCACAGGCAGGCGTAATAACAGAAAACGGCACAACACAGTATATAGTTTCTCTTGAGTTCGACGATGAGGGAGCAAAACTCTTTGAGCAGGCAACAACAGATTACTTAAACGGTACAATTTCAATCTGGATGGATGATACACTTATTTCCTATCCGACGGTAAAAAATGTTATTTCCGATGGTAAAGCACAGATAAGCGGTAACTTTACAGCAGAGCAGGCAACAGCCCTTGCAACAAAGATAAACGCAGGTGCGCTTCCGTTCTCTCTTGAAACTGTAAACGCAGGTTCAATAAGCCCTACACTTGGTGCAAACTCTCTCTATGCAATGGGACTTGCAGCAGTGATAGCACTGATAATAATAGCACTGTTTATGATAGTTGTGTTCAGACTGCCCGGATTTGTTGCAGTAATAGCACTTTTGGGACAGCTTGCAATTACAATAGTTGCAGTATCGGGATATTTCCCAGTATTCAACAGCTTTACAATGACGCTGCCTGGTATAGCAGGTATGATACTTTCAATCGGTATGGGTGTTGACGCAAACATTATCACAGCAGAAAGAATAAAAGAAGAACTCAAAAACGGAAAATCTGTTGACAGTGCAATCAATGCAGGTACAAAGAACAGTCTTTCCGCTATCATCGACGGTAACATGACGGTTATAATAGTAGCTGTTATTCTGATACTTGTATTCGGTCCGTTCAATATGCTTTCGTTTATTTTCGGACTTTCCACAACAGGTTCTATCTACGCATTCGGTTATACACTTCTCGTAGGTGTTATCTCTAACTTTATTATGGGAATTGCAGCAGCAAGATTAATGCTCAAATCAATCTCAGGCTTTAAGCTTATGAGAAACCCGAAACTTTACGGAGGTGCTAAAAATGAAAAATAAGGTTATTGACTTTTATGGCAAGAGAAAAGTATTTTTCGGCATTTCCATTGGCTTGATACTAATAGGTCTTATCTGCAATATTATTTTTGGAGCAAAGCTTGATATTCAGTTTTCCGGTGGTTCTATGATTTCTTACACATATAACGGTGAGATTAACGAGAACGAACTAAAAGACCTTGTTCAGCAGACAACACCAAACCATCAGGTAAGTTTTTCGATTTCCAAAAATCTTGCAGGAAATAATAACACTGGTGAGGGACATTATTTCACAATACAGTTCCCCGGAACAGCAGCGATTGACGCAGAGGTACAGTCTGAGATTTCAAAAGCGCTTGAAGCAAAGTATCCTGACAACAACTTTGAAGTAAGTGAGTTTACATCGGTTGACGCAACAATGGGTGCAAAGTTTTTTGTAAAATGTATTGCAGCCGTATTACTTGCAAGCATACTGATGGTAATATATGTAACAATAAGATTTAAGAAGATAGGCGGTATGTCGGCAGGTATGATGGGCCTTGTCGCACTTCTGCACGATATGATAATTGTTTACGTTGTATTTGTAGTATTCAGAATGTCTATCGACAGTAACTTTATTGCCGTTATCCTGATGATACTTGGTTACTCTCTTAACGATACAATAGTAATTTACGACAGAGTAAGAGAGAATAAAGCAAAAATGGGCCCGAAGGCTTCACTTGTTGACGTATATAATCTGAGTATGTCTCAGTGTATCAGAAGAACGATATTTACATCTATTACAACACTTGTTGCTATTACATCTGTATATGTAGTATGTCTTGTTTATAATATTACATCTATTCAGAGTTTCGCACTTCCGATGATGTTTGGTGTTGTATCGGGTTGTTACTCATCAATATGTATAGCTACTCCGCTGTGGGTACTCTGGCAGCTTAATAAGAAAGAAAAAGAAAAGAAGTCAGAGAAATAATTTAATAGTATAAATCAAGTCCCTGAGTGTATCGGGGACTTTTTTGTTTGATGTTGTGATATCAAGATAGGAGTTCTTTCAAAGTTAGAATGTAAAAGAAAAAAACTATTGATTAAACGGATAAACAATGATATAATAACAAGAGTGTATAAAACTGATTTAAGGAGAGGAAAGCAATGGATATCAGGGAAGAGTCATTACAGAAGCATTATGAATGGAAAGGTAAGATAGAGGTAGTTGCACGCTGTGAGGTAAGCAGTTCGCATGATCTCTCAACAGCATATACACCGGGTGTAGCACAGCCATGTCTTGAAATACAAAAGGACGTTGACAAGAGTTATGAGCTGACAAGACGTCATAATCTTGTAGCTGTTGTAACAGACGGCACAGCGGTACTTGGTCTTGGAGATATCGGTCCTGAAGCAGGTATGCCGGTAATGGAGGGCAAATGTGCATTGTTTAAAGCGTTTGGCGATGTTGACGCATTTCCGATTTGTGTAAAGTCAAAAGACGTTGACGAGATAGTAAATACAGTATATATGATTTCGGGCAGCTTTGGAGGAATTAATCTTGAGGACATATCTGCTCCGAGATGTTTTGAAATTGAGCGTAAGCTTAAGGAGAAGTGTGATATTCCTGTATTCCACGATGATCAGCATGGTACGGCAGTAGTAGTAGGTGCAGCGCTGATAAATGCTTTAAAAATAGTAAAGAAAAACATCAGCGACATAAAGATTGTTGTAAACGGTGCAGGCGCAGCAGGTGTAGCAATCACAAAGCACCTTATCAATATGGGCGCAGATGCAAGCAAGGTGATGATGGTTGATCGTTCGGGAATAATCTGCGAAGGAAATCCTAATCTCAACCCAGTCAAGCAGGAGATTGCTGCAATAACAAACAGAGATAAGCTCACAGGAAGTCTTGCAGATGCTGTAAAGGGTGCAGATATGTTCCTTGGAGTATCGGCTCCGAATGTGCTTTCAGAAGAAATGGTAAAGACAATGAATAAGGACGCTATTGTGTTCGCAATGTCTAATCCGACACCGGAAATAATGCCTGATAAGGCAATTTCGGCAGGTGCTGCTGTCGTAGGAACAGGACGTTCCGACTTTCCTAACCAGATAAACAATGTACTTGCGTTTCCGGGTATTTTCAGAGGTGCGCTTGACTGCCGTGCAAGACAGATAAACGAGGAGATGAAGCTTGCTGCATCTTATGCTATTGCAAGTCTTGTATCAGACGATGAGCTTACTGCTGAGTATATTCTTCCTGCAGCATTTGACGAGAGAATAGCAGATACTGTTGCAAAGGCAGTAATCAAGGCTGCACGTGAAAGCGGTGCTGCAAGAATATAAGAGGTGTTTAGATTGAAAAGTTACAGTTATACACCAAGAGGGGTATGTTCAAGGAATATTAGCTTTGAAATAGAGGACGGAAAACTCCATAATGTAAAGTTTTTGGGAGGCTGTCACGGTAACCTATTAGCAATAGGAAAGCTGGTTGAGGGAGCAGACGCAAGAAAAACAGCTGAACTCTTGAAGAATAACATCTGCGGCAGTAAAGGTACATCATGTGCGGATCAGCTTTCAAAGGCGATAATACAAGCTCTTTCTGAGGAATAATATAATATAATAATACCCCCTGCCAATGATAAGTAAAACGGCAGGGGGTATGTTGTAATAATAGTCCTGTTTTACGCATATATGTGTAAAAAGGAGTGATCGCAGTTGGCAGAATATAAGGAGCATGATATCAGAAAAAGCGAGGGAGTAATTGCGGTAAGAAGTATAATTCTTGGAGCGGCAGCAGGGATAATTGTGTGTGCATTGTTATTATGTGCGTTATCGGCGCTAATAGTAAAGATTGGCACACTACCTGCGGACATTCTTCCTGTACTAACGACAGCGGTAGGTGCATTTGGATCATTTGCGGGGGGATATTTCTCCGTTTCGATGTATCGCAGGAGAGGACTTGTAACAGGACTTGCCACAGGTGCGTTGATGTTTGCATCAATATTTATAACAAGCGTAATATCAGGTACAACAGATGACGTTGCAGGTACTCTGATAAAGTGTGGCGTATATATGCTTTTGGGCAGTATAGGCGGAGTGGTGCGTGTGAATAAGCGTCAGAAGGTTAAACGTGTACATGGGTGACGTTACGGCTTCTTTTTGTCGCTGATTTTAAGTAACACAAACCCTGCAAGTCCAACGACAATTAGCAGTATTCCCATAAGAATGGTACTTTTGTTTTGCTGTACGCCGATAGTATAGAAATATTTGAAAATGTGAAGTGTTTGCATAACGGTATATCCTTTCTTTTCGTGTTTGGCAGCCAATAAAGATACATAGCAGGCTCTTATACTATTATGCAATATAAATGCGGAAAAATCCCCCGATTTAGGTCGGGGGAAATATTTTTTGTTATTTGGTGTTCAGTAGTTTGACTTTTCGTCCGTCGGAAGAAATGATTCCGTCGTTGTTCATGCGTCTTATTTCACGCATTAAAGCACTTCTGTCTGCGCCTAAATAGCTTGCAAGCCTGTCGAATGTAATAGGAATAACGATTTCGTTTTTGTCTGGTACACTCTGATGAAGATACTCAAGGTAGGCAAGAATTTTTTCTCTTAAAGATTTTTTACTGAGGATACTAACGTGAAGCGAAAGGTACTGTGCTCTTTGAGAAGTAAAAAGAAGCATTTTTTTAATAAGTTCATTGTGGTTTTCACATTTATGGTGGCAGTTGTGCATGACGTTCTCAAAATTTACAAAAAGCACTTTGCAGTCGGTTTCTGCAACGACAATATACTCAATGGACGCAAGCGGCATGATGATATATTCACCGAAGCTGTCGCCGACCGTGAGAAAGTCCGAAATGTTTTCTCTGCCGTTCTCATCAATGGTCATAATGGAGGCACTTCCCTCAAGCAGAAGTCCGATAAGACCGGAGTGGGTGCTGAGTGACAAGATGATGTCACCCTTAACAAAGGTTGCATATTTTTTAGATTCGCAGTCGGTAACTGTTTTAATTCGTTCCTGTTTTTCAATACTTTTAATTTCCATAATGTTTTAATAAATCCTTCAAGTTATGATAAACTAACTATAAAAATTTTATATATTTTATATGACAATGTTGCGGTTGCAACAGTTTTTTGACGAGAAATGTGATAAAATAACGATAATATGATGATACTGTATAATAAAGAATTGTGTCTGAAAAATGTGTTATGAAACATATATAATAAAAAAGACACCTATTAGTATATTATAACTCATTTTTGTTGCAGATGCAACGGTTAATTAAAAAACTGAATATATTTTATGAATTTATGGTGCAGTAATGCATTGTATCGAACAGAAAAGTTCAGATCAGTATTATTTGTCCGTTTTATATTTAAAGGAGGTTACTATGCAAAAATTAAGTGAAGCCGCTGTAAAGCAGATTAATGAAATCTGCGACAGACACGCAAACGACAAAACACCGCTGATGATGATTCTCAGTGACATTCAGAAGGAGTACGGATATGTACCCGTTGACGTTCAGGAGATCGTATCTGAAAAGACAGGTATCAGTGTAGCAGAGATTTATGGAGTTGTAACATTCTACTCATTCTTCTCACTCAAACCAAAGGGAAAGTACATCATCGGCTGCTGCTTAGGTACGGCATGTTACGTAAAAGGTGCGCAGCAGATTATTGACAAGTTCTCAGAGGAGCTTGGCATTGCGCCCGGCGAAACAACAGAAGACGG
>ONAH01000093.1 GCA_900315715.1 uncultured Eubacteriales bacterium | reverse complement strand
CCCCCCTCCGAATTCACGAAGGGGGGTAATCCTTTTATACCAAATCTATCATTCTTTATAGACTCTTGTTTGACCTACTGCCGAACTTGAGTTCAAGTGGATTGAGTATCTGAGAATATGCATACAGTCTTTAGTTGTAACTCTCTTATCCTCATCAACATCTCCAAGGAACATCTGCTTTGGTGTAAGCTTAGTTAGCTTAATAGAAGCTCTCTGTGCAAGCATTGAGTCCTTTGCTGTGATCTTACCGTCACCGTTTACATCACCAATAAGTACTGTTTCGCCTTCATCTGTACTTGTATCTGTATCAGACTTTGGATCTGTTGCAGAACTTGTATCTGTATCGGTCTTTGGATCGGTTACAGAGCTTGTATCAGTATCAGTCTTTGGATCTGTTACAGAACTTGTATCTGTCTCTTTTGCTGTTTCTGTTTCTGTATCTGTCTGACTATCTTGCTGAACTTCTGCTACACCTCTTGTAGTAGAAGCAGGATCAAAATCATTGTAGTTTACATCATAAAATTCATCTACTACATAAGACAGTACATCATCTGTAACTTTTATATCCTTAAGCGCTTTAAACGATATAATGTAGACATCTGATTCGTTTATTAAGTTTGAACCTTTCGCATCAAACATTATGCTCCACTTCAGTTTATCAGCCTCATCGGTATTAAGATCTGCATGACCCATACCGCCTATCTGCTCTTTAAACTTAAGTGCAAGGTTATCGAATTTTACAGTTTCCTGAATACCAAGTGCATTAGCTGCATTCTTTGCCTTGAAGTAAACAACAACTGTATCGCCTGCTTTTGCGTTAACGTCTATCTTAAATTCCTTTATAACAGGAGCTGGCTTAGTTGTTTCTGCAACAGCTGATGTCGTATTTACTGCATCGAACTCATTATCGTTTACATCGTAGAACTCTACTACTTTATAAGACATTATTTTATCGGTTGCCTTGATACTCTTCTTTGCTTTAAACTCAAGTATGCAAACATCTGATTCATTTGTAAGATTTACGCCTTTAGCATCAAACATTGATGACCATACAAGTCTGTTGCTATAATTTGTGCTTACATCTATATGGCCCATACCGCCCTGTTGTCCTACATACTCAAGAGCAGTTGTATCATAATCTACAACTTCTTCAATACCAAGAGCATTTGTTGCGTTCTTTGCCTTAAACTTAACAGTTACAGTATCGCCTGCATCAGCAGTTACCGGTATATTTACATCAGGGTTCTGCTTTTCTGAATCTGTTGTCTTATCGGTTTCTGTCGGTTTATCGGGTTCAGATGGTTTATCAGGTTCTGACGGCTTATCTGTTGTTGTATCCGATGTAGCATTTGAAGTAACCTTAGCATTACCGGTTACACAATCAAGAGAGAGAGATTTGAAATCATAATCATAACAATCTCTTACTGTATTTGTACCTACTACTCCGCTTGCATCTGCAATAGCTTTGAAAGTAAGCGTAATTACTTCTTTTGCACTGGAATAATTTTCACCGCCGTTTCCGTCGCCGCACTGTAAATTCCACTGAATCTGTCCGTTCGGAGCACCGCTATCGTTATACTGTATTCCGTTTGCGATAGCTTTTGCGGATACAAACTGATATTTTGAAGTATCAAACGCAAATGAGTTTGATATACCAAACAAATCTTTGTGCCCGCCTACCGAAAGTGTTACGTCAACAGTATCTCCAGATTTAGCATCAGCAGATACGGAAACTTCGCCCTTGCCTAAATCAACATTTGTGTCTGTTGCTGTATCTGTCGAAGTGTCTTTTGTTGTTTCTGTATTTGTAGTTGTATCTTTAGTTGTTTCTGTGTTAGTAGTTGTATCTTTCTCTGTCGGCTTTTCTGTATCTGACGGCTTTGGAGGAACTGTACCATTGCCTATTCTTGCGAAAGAAGTTGTAATTGTATCCTCATCGCTCTTTTCAAAGCTATTGCCCGGCTGAGATTGTGTATCCGGCTCTGCTGCGTTATCATTCATCGTAACATCGTAAGGCAGACAATCCATACCGGATTTACCATATGTAGCAACAAGCAATACACCTACGCCTGTTGATTCAACATCGGACTTTGTAATTCCAAGCTCACTGAGCGGAATAGACAGTTCATAGAAGAAGTCCTTTGTTGCGGAATCGTGACCCTTTGCGTTAAACTCTACCCATTTGCCTGAATCATCACATATATCTCCGGGGACACGTGGATTAACATTGCTTTTCGGTCCGTATGCACCGTCAAGACCCCAAACCTCTTTACTGAGTATACCGAGTCCGTACTTCATTGTTACGTTAGACGGTGTAGACTTAGGTCCGAGAGTTTCAACTGCGTTAAGGCCTGTGCTGTCACCTGTATATACAAAAGGTCCGTTACCGCCCTTTGTATTGATAGAGATAAGTCTGTTAAAACTGTTCGTAATCGACATACCGGAATTCCAAATAGTGCCGCCTGTCTGTAAATTACCATTGTTCCCTATTGCATCGGACTTACCCGTATCGATTGCAATAAAGAACGGAAGCTCCTCTGTTTGCCACAAAACGCCTTGTGAAAGAGGATAGCCTTCATCGGAAACGCAATCCTGTACATTAGTCATTTCCCACATAAGATAGAGATTGCTGTCATCATAAGCACCGTACAGAGCATACAAATCTATCGGGTTCTCATGCATTGAAGCGTCACGATATACACGAGGGTCATCGTTTGCCGTACCCTGAGCGATAAGCATGGAGCTGTCCCAATCGGATAGATCTCCATCAACAGAAATAGTTTTATTCGCTCCAATGCCGTTGGCATTAGTTGAATAATACTTTGCAAGTGTTCCGGCTCCAGAAGTACTGTCGTCGATAACAGCCGCCGAAGCCGCTATGCCAGCCGCACTTGTTGCCATTATCGCTGCAAGCAGTCCGCTGAGCACTTTGTGGTATCTTTTAGCCATATAAATTACCTCCGTTATGTAAATTAGTTTCGGGTTATTCCATTCCCACTTTAATACATATTATAGTATAAACCTTTTGTAAACGATTAACAAGTCTTTTTCGGTCATTCAAAAATCTTTGTAGGACTTATCAAATAATAGCTTTTTTTTTTGTACAGATTTTTGACCGGTTTCAGAAACTTTATAGATGTTTTTAACATAGTTTTCACATTGATAAAACTCAAGCCGAAACGTATATTTTTTCTTCTACGTTTCGGCTTTTTCTTCGTTTGAATTATTATTTCTTACTGTTTCTTTGCGGTTTTCTTTGCTGATGATTTTTCCTTCAAAATAGTTGCCTTGAGTGTATTCTCCATAAGCATAGCAATCGTCATCGGGCCTACTCCTCCCGGTACAGGAGTAATAAATCCTGCCTTTGGCTCTACCTCATCAAACTTTACATCTCCGCAAAGCTTGCCGTCCTCATTATGGTTTATTCCTACATCAATAACTACCGCACCTTCTTTTACCATATCGGCAGTTACGAAATTCGGCTTTCCTACTGCCGACACAAGTATATCAGCCTTGCTGCATACCTCTGCAAGGTTTTGTGTTTTGCTGTGGCATATTGTAACGGTAGCGTTCTGCTGGAGCAACAAAAGTGCTGTTGGCTTGCCTACTATGTTGCTTCTGCCAATAACAACGCAGTTCTTTCCGCTTACCTCAACGCCTGTTGACTTGATAAGTTCCATTACGCCTGCGGGAGTACATGGCAAAAATACGCTTTCGCCTATCATTACTTTACCTACGTTGAACGGACTGAACGCATCAACGTCCTTCTTCGGGGATATTGCACTTATTACTGCTTTTTCGCTTATATGTTTCGGGAGCGGAAGCTGTACAAGTATTCCGTCTATATCTACACGCTTGTTCAATGTATCTATTATCTCAAGCAGTTCTCTCTGAGTAGTTTTTTCGGGCTTTCTGATTACCTCCGAATAAAAGCCTACTTCGTCACAAGCTTTCTTCTTATTGCTGACATAGATTTTAGATGCAGGATCATTTCCTACAATAATTACCGCAAGGCCCGGAGTTATTCCAAGTTCATCTCCCAGCCTTTTTGTTTCTTTTGCAACTCTTGCTTTAACTTCGGCAGCAACCTGCTTTCCGTCAATTATAGTAGCCATATTTTTATATCTCCTTTTTCACATAAAATCATTTTATCATTTCACTTGCCATAAAGTCTGTAACGATAACTTGCATATCGGCATTAACTGTCCTTATTATTTTACAACGAATCGCAATTTTTTTCAATACATTTCCATAAATTTATGAGAAACTTAGGCATTTTCTTTCTCCATAAACCCGTCTTTACAGTATATTTTGTGTTTATCCAAACAAAACAAACTCCCCCGTATTCGCATGGGAGAGTTTGTTTCATATTACATTATTTTTCCGACTTAGTTGTTTTGCGTCGCATAAACATTATCGCTGTAAGTACTGCACCTGCAATCAATAGCAACAGCGACAAAACCTGTGATACTCTTATCGGGGCAAACGGCACATATAAGCTATCCGTGCGTAACCCCTCTACTATCGTTCTTTCAAGACCATACCACATTAGATACAGATAGAATATCTGTCCGTCGAACTTTCTGAATTTTTTGCTGACTATATGAAGCACCAATACTCCCAACAAACACCACACAGATTCATACAAAAAACATGGATGTACACCTACCCCGCCTGTCGCACTGGATACCATTCTCCACGGCAAATCTGTCTGAGTACCGAATGCCTCCTGGTTCATAAAATTTCCCCATCTGCCTATTCCCTGTCCTATGAGAAATCCCCTGACTGCTATATCAAGTATTGGCAAAAGCTTCATCTTCTGGATTTTCGCAACGGTTAGTCCGCCAGCAAGCGCTCCTATCAATCCTCCGTATATCGCAAGTCCTCCGCTGTGTATATTTAATATACGCAAAGGTTCGTCCTTGAAGCTGTCCCAGCTGAATATTACATAATACGCTCTTGCGCCTATTATTGCGGTTATCAGTCCCACAATTACACAGTTCATTAGCTTATCCTGATCTACATCATGGTACTTGCACTGCCTCATACAATATGTCACCGCAAGTATAAACCCGATTCCTATGATTATTCCGTACCAGTACACCGAAAATGAGCCTATCGAAAATGCCACCGAAGAAATCTCAAACTCCAGCCCCAGTCCCGGAAATTCTACATTATACGTCATAGTCCTTATCCCTCTTCACCGCATACCACCGAAAGAGTGCAGTTATCGGGATCAAGTAGTTCGTCAAGTCTTTTTGCTATATCAGATATTTCTGCCTTTGCTATTGCGTCAACCAGACTAAACAGCTCTCTGTTGTTAAAATGCATATCAACCATTATATTTGCGATTGACTCGTTGCTGTTAAATCCGCTTACTGTTTCACCATATACGGCACGCTTTGCAAGTTCAAACTCGTCTTTGTCAATTCCGTTTTTCTTAAACTCTCTTATGCAGTCTTTGATTATCTCCGCTGTCTTTTTCGGGTTTCTTGACTCTCCGCTGAACATTATTGCAGAGTAGTGAGGGCCTTCCATATGCTCATATCCAAACGTATCGTTTATTAGTCCCTCATCAAGCAGTTTGTTATACAGCTTGCTTGACGGCGATGCAAGCATATACAGAAGTATATCCATATATGCCAGCTGTTCTGTCGCAGCCGGTTTATCTCCTACATTTTCTTTAAATCCAAGTGTAAAAAGCGGTATCGTTACGGGGAATTTCTGCTCAACATAGCTTTCTGCAACCTCATATGGTTCATCTTCAAAACAGCTTGTTACAGTCTGTTCCTTTGCTTGCTTTAACATTCTGTCCGCAACAGATAACACCTGCTCTACCGTTGTATTTCCTGCTACACAAAGCACCATATTATGAAGATTATAAAAACTGTTGTAACACTCATAGAGTTTTTCCGCAGTTATTTCTGCAATCGACTCTACCGTACCTGCTATATCTATTCTGACAGGGTGCTTGTGGTACATTCCCACAAGTGTATTGAACATTACTCTCCAGGACGGACTGTCGTCATACATCTTTATTTCCTGACCGATTATTCCCTGTTCCTTTGCCACTGTCTGTGCCGTAAAGTACGGGGACTGTACAAAGTCAAGCAGTATCTCCAACGACTGCTCAAACTTATCGGTACAAGAAAAAAGATAGCAGGTCTTTTCGAACGAAGTATATGCGTTTGCGTCTGCACCTGTTTGAGCGTATCGTGCAAAAGCGTCGCCGTCTTCACTCTCAAAAAGCTTGTGTTCAAGATAGTGCGCTATTCCGTCAGGTACGGTTATCTCCTCTCCGCCATCTACCGAAAACCTTGTATTCACCGAACCGTAATTTGTACCGAAAATTGCATATGCAGACTGATAGCCCTCTTTCGGGTAAACATAGATTGTCAGCCCCGAAGGGTGGTCTATCACATAATATTTATCCTTTACCAGTTCACTTTCTACTGTTCTGATGTTCATTATTCGCCCTCCTTGCTCTCATTGCCCGTAAGAACATATACGGTATCAAGTGTAAGCTTATTCGCACAGGCAACAAGCTCTTCCTTAGTTGCCGACATTATCAGCTGTACCGCCTCATGCGGGGTGAGCGAATGTTCTCTCATAAGCTGTCCCACATACCAGCCCTGCGTACCTGCTGAAGAATCAACCGACGTAAGATATGCGTTGGAGATACTCAGCTTTGCAGACATTATCTCCTCATCGGAAATATTGCCTTTTTTCATTTCTTCCACTTCTGCAAGTATCGCTTCCCTTGCCTTCTCTATGTTCTCACCTTGTACTCCGCTCTCTATTATCATTAGTCCCTTATCGGAATTGTATCTTGAAGCGCAATAGTAGCAAAGACTGAGCTTCTCACGAACATTATTGAACAGTTTTGAATGTGCCGTACCGCCAAGCACAGCGCACATCAGCTTTTCAGCATATATTTCTTTCTCTGTATTCTGCCCCTCAGCACAGTCTGCTCTGAATCCAAGGATAAGCTTTGACTGAACTACATCAAGTGTATCTGTTTTTTCCTTTACCTTATCTGCACTTTGAATTATCTGAGTATCCGCTTTGATAGGCGTTCTCTCCACACCGGCGAATTTTTCTTCGAATATTCTCTGCACATCATCTGACGGCGAACTGCATAGGCATATTATTTCTATCTTTGAATTCTTAATAAGCTCAAGATATGCATTATACGCCGTTTCGGGAGTAAGCGCATCTACCTGTTCCTTTGTACCCAGCCTGTTTATGCTGTACTTTTCGTTCTCACACATCACCTCAAGCATACGCTTCATTGAATATGCTCTCTTGTCGTTGAACTGCGCGTCTATCGCATCAAGCAGCTGGCGCTGTTCTTGCTTAAAGCTTTCTTCATCAAACGCCCCGTTCTCTGCGTTCGGTTCAAACACTGTCTTACACAGTAAGTCTGCCATTTGAGAATATATCGGCTCACCGTCCGGACTGTATCTGTCGTCAAGACCGGCAGCAGATATTACAAGCATCTGAGTTTCACCAAGTTTGCTTGATGAACAGGAAAGCGACACCCCGTAAAGCATATCAAGCTTGCGGTTAAGCTTCAGTGATGTTGGATACTCCTTGCAGGAACGTGTAAGTATATTCGGCACAAGCGCATTTGCCGACACCTTTTCCCTGTTAAGCTCAGTTTGCATTACCAATGCTATCCTGCTTGTTTTAAATCTTTCGTCAATAATTGTATTGAAGTACACTCCGTTTGCAATCTGTACTCTTTTTAACTTTTCCAGAATAAACACCTCTTTTATTAATAATAGTCTTCCTCATAGTTATATTCATCATATACATATCCGTCATCTGCATCATAGTTATAAGTGTAATCGTCCTCATAACCTGCATTGTCGGTATAGTAATCATTAGTGATCTCATCTGTCATTGTATCTGTTTGTTCGGTTTCGCTGTCGGCTGTATCGGTTTGAATCTGCCATTCTACCTTGCTGTATGTATATACATAATCAGAAAAGTAGAGCTCTTTGTATTTTTCCATAGCAGTCCGTACCCGTCGCAGATAATTTGATGTTTCTTCAAACGGTATATTGTCCGGTTCTACATTTTCAGAAGTAATTATTCCCTGACTGAGCCAACTGTCTATATTTCCGTTTCCTGCATTATATGAACATATTGCAAGAGAATAGTTCCCGTCATACATATCAAGCAAATACCTTAACAGATATACCCCATACTCTATATTAAGCTTTGGGTTATACAATTCTTTGCTGTCCATTATCTTATCGGGCTGAAACTCTGTACGGTAGTTTTGGAGCCATGTGAACGTATCGGGCATTAGCTGCATCAGTCCTATCGCTCCTACGCCTGACACTGCATTCGGATCAAAGTCGCTTTCCGTCTTTATTATCGCATAAACAAGGCATTTATCTACTTCAAACTCCTTGCAGTATTTTTCAACATAACTCTCATATTTAATCGGGTAAATACTCTTGTTTAGTTTTTCCGCTGCGTTATGGTGTATTGTAGATGATACAGCCAATAGTATTATGGGCACAACCACTATCAGCAAAACAAGTAATGCAGCTATTATATACTTCATTTTTTTACCGTTTTTATTTTTGTTTTTAGTATTGGTTTTTGCCACCTGTTTATATACCTCCGTCTATCCGTTCTATAATCGACAAAACATTTGCTCTCACCTGTTCAAGCGGTTCTGAGCCGTCTATCACATAGTCTGATTTGTTAATATAGTAATCATCATCATGCTGAGCGTGAATTCTTTCTTCTATACTTTTAACATCAATTCCGTCACGCTGTGCAATTCTTGTTATTCGTGTTGCCTTTGGTGCGATAACGCTCACCACCGCATCACACATTAAATCAGAATTGCTTTCAAAAAGCACTGGTGCGTCAAATACTATTTTTTTCTTTCCGCTGTCTATATACTCTCTGCAGGCTTTCAGTGACCGCAAAAAGATATGAGGGTGTGTTATCTCATTCAACAATGCTGTGTTTTCTTTTGACGAAAAAGCACGTTTTGCAAGCAGTCGTCTGTCCAGTCTGCCGTTGCCATCTATTATATCGCTTCCAAATACAAGTGCAAGCTGTTTTAAGCACACACTCCCCTGTGATACCACACTACGTGCAAGTTCGTCTGCGTTTATTACCTCAAAGCCCTGTTCACGAAAAAATGCGGACACGGTACTTTTTCCCGAACCGGTAGGTCCTGTTAATCCTATTATTATATATCTACGCAAGCTCTATCACCTCAAATCCTGCCGAACGTATAAGCCTGTTATATACAGCCATCGCCATTCCCTGTGTATCCGGACATCTGCCGTACACCGTTTGAACATCGGTTTCGTCTATCTCTCTGAGTGCATCAAAAAGTCTGTTTGCCTGTGCACAATAGTCGTTCTTGCCGCCGAACGTAAAAGTTTTTACATTCAACAGTTTTTCGTCCTCATCATAACACAAAGCACCAACAGTATCATCTGCCTTAGAGTTTACGAACCTTATGTATTCCTCATCTTCTGCTTTTACAAGAATAAGATTTGCTTTCGGTGCATAATGCTTATACTTCATACCGGGACTTTCGGCTTTCTCTCCGTCACGAAGCTTGTGTAAAACTGCGTCATTAACATCAACTTTTCCCAAAACGGTCTCAAGTTGTTCAAGCGTAATTCCTCCCGGTCTTAAAAGCATCGGAACAGGAGTACACAGTGTTATCACCGTTGACTCAACTCCCACTTCACATATTCCGCCGTCCAGAACATACGGTATCTTCCCCTGCATATCGTGATATACATGACCTGCTGTTGTGGGACTGGGAGATCCCGAAGTATTAGCTGACGGTGCTGCAAGCGGACGGTCTGCGGCTGTTATGACAGCTTTTGTTACGGGGTGCGAAGGAAATCGTATCGCAACAGTATCAAGACCTGCACTCACTTCATCGGGAATAGCACTGCCCTTTGGCATAATTATCGTCAGTGGCCCGGGCCAGAACTTTTCCGCAAGAGTATATGCGGCTTTTGGTAT
>ONAH01000240.1 GCA_900315715.1 uncultured Eubacteriales bacterium | reverse complement strand
TCGTTCTCTACAATGTTTATAATATGCTTCACGTGAGAAATCACAATCAGCTGCCGTTATCTGTGTCATACCCATTGACGCACACTCGAATAACTCCTCGGTGTCGTGAACTACAAGAGCGTCCAACAGCACGAGGTGTGCGTAATCAGGTGGGATTTTATCAAGCTCAACGTCCCAAATGAATTTATCAAAAGTCAAACCCATTGGAATACAGTATTCATTTTCGTAAACCTTATAACCGTTCTGTGTATCTATATATTTCCAGCCCGGCATAAGACACGCTCCGTTTTCTGTTTCAAAGTTAAGAGCGTCGTCCTCTTGATTGAACAGATATTTTACAGAGAATAAACTTCTCATACCATACATTCCCGTAGACCAGTTACTAAGCGATGTTCTGCTGTAACCCAATCCTTTAAAGAACGTCATAATAGAACCGTTTACCGTACTGTGGAAACATTCAAATCCTGGTATTCTCCAAAACACTGTAAGATTTTCATCATCATAATATAAGGTATTTTCTTCAGTGGTTAGAATTTCTGTCAATTTCTGTTCCGATAATTCTTTGAGTGTCGGTATATCGGAGCTTTCTTTTTTCGCCTCATCTTCATCAAATGCATATATACAATATGTTGCACTCGTTAAAGTATCGGAACGCCACTGCTGTATATCAGGTATATTTATTTTATCTCCTTGATTGAGCATTCCATGTTCATAAACATTAGAAAGATCAAAGCCTATTTTCTTAGACGGAGCAAAGCTTGACGCAAGAGTAACTATTACTGCCACACTTACTATCACTGTACTGTATCTTCTGAAATTCTTTTTATCTTTTTTATACAAATATACAAATATAACAGTAAGAACGATATTAAACAGTGCAACTGCCGAATATATCCAGAACAGTTTCTTATCGCCAACCACACCCCATACTCTTTTTGTCTTGTCGTAATCGGCAAGTACAACAGCAGGGGTAAATCCCAGAATCAATACAATTATTGATGTTAATATAAAATTAACTCTTATCGCTCTTTTCCAATTAGCCGCTTTATCCTCCAGTGCAGTTACAGACGCTAAGGACATAACAAGGTTCGCCATAAATACCCAGCGAATATATTTTGCTTCGGTAAACATTTGGAACACACTGTTTACAATAGGAATAAACATTATTAATGCACAGGCACCGAAAAAGAGTTTTAGCCACTTGTCTGTTCTCTTATTGAACATTACGGCAAAAACACCCGTCATTCCAAACAAAGGCATAAATGCTGTTATTGAACCCCATGTTGTATCATAGCTCATAGTATATATATTCTGGTTTGATATTTCCGGAGGTAAAAATACGCCTGCTATAAGCTGTGCATAAGCAAATACATTTTGATACAGCCAGAAGTTCCAGCCTGTCCACAACGAATCTGTAACTCTTGTATTGCCTACAATAAGATAAATAGACGGCAGGAATAAAAACAAACTCATTCCTACACCCAATACTGCCTCAAATCCCAAAAATATTATCTCACGGGCAGAATCATATTTAAAGTTCTTAGCAATTATTCTTACAAGCCAATACACCACAAGGAATACAGCCTCTGCTACAAATATATAATAGTTTACAAGCGAGTTCAAAGCTACCATAAAGGCAAACCAACCACGCTTTTTATCTATAACAAAAGCGTCTAATGCTGCAAGTAAAAATGGGAAAAACGCAATAGAATCTTCAAATTGGAATACAAGATTGTATATTGCAAATCCCGAGTATGCATATAAAACTGCACCAATAACTGCATTGTTTTTATCCTTAACGTAACGTTTCAGGTAGATGTACGCACCCAGCGACGCTACTCCGAATTTAAGTATTGTAAGCGGCCCCGCCAGATACGGTATCCAATCAACAGGAAACGGCAGCATTACTAAAAAAAACGGACTTCCCAAATTCACAACACTGTATGAACCTATAAAAGGCGATCCCAAATCAGTGTACCAGTTCCAGCCTGTATCACCGTTCTTTATACAATAGCTCATAAGCTCGTAAAACGGCAGTTCCTGACAGTTATAGTCACCGAAATACAGGTACATTCCCTTATCCATTATTATGCAGGGAATTACAAATGCCGCTATTACAGCCATACCCCATAAAAAAGATTTTAAAGCGTAATTCTGTTTCTTTCCGTTATGGGGGCTTAATACTTTTTTCTCCATAACACGACTCCCTTAATTCTTTTATTCTGCTTTGCGTTCATAGGAATAAACAAAAACATCATCACGCTTCTCCCAACCCATTGCTGTCCAAAAGCTCTGTCCAAGGTTATTATTAGTATAGCAAAAAATATGCGTCTTTTTTATTCCATCTTTCATCAGAGCGTCCAACGCTTTTTGTGCCATATTCTTTGCTATATTATGGCGGCGGTACTCTGGCCGCACTGCCATGTGATGAATGAATCCGCGTCTGCCGTCATGTCCGCACAGAACTGTTCCCACTACCTTGCCGTCAGCTAATGCAACCTGCGACATGAGCGGATTGCGATTAAGATAAAACTCTATGTTCTCCCTGCTGTCCGCTTCGGATAATGCCCTCTTTGTGGTTATCTGCCACATAGCATACACCTCTTCGTAGTCATTTATTGTCATAGGTCTTATCTCAATTTTGTTTATTTCAAACACAAAAACACCCCTTCTTGTTCTGAGCAAACTGTATGCGATTCTCCGCAAATATCTTTAATTCGCTTCTTGAACCGCATATCTCTTTCTGCCCAAAAATCTCAAATATGTACTCTATTAGTAGAACATTGTACCGATACCTTCTGCTGTCAGCATTTCTATCAATATAGAATGAGGTATTCTGCCGTCTATTATATACGCTCTTGATACTCCGCGTCTTACGGCTTCCACACAACAGTCTATCTTCGGTATCATTCCTCCGCTGATTATTCCCTCACGCTTGAGCATGGGTACTTCCGATACATTTACGCTTGGAATAAGAGTATTTTCATCGTCTTTATTCCTTAGCAATCCTCTTATGTCAGTCATCAGGATAAGCTTGCACGCTCCAAGTTCTGCTGCAATTCTTGACGCTGCGATATCTGCATTGATATTATATACATCTCCGCCATAACTTCCTGCAACTGTCGATATTATCGGAACAAACCCGTTGTTTATTACATCGCTTATAACCTTGGGATTAACCTGCGTTATTTCCCCTACATAACCTATATCCTCACTTGTGATTAGCTTTTCGGCAACAAGCATATTTCCGTCAAGTCCGCATAATCCTACTGCCGGAGCTCCGCTTTTTTGCAAATGCTGTACAAGACTCTTGTTTACTTTGCCTGCAAGCACCATCTGTACTATGTCTATTGTTTCCTTGTCCGTTACACGCATACCGTTTACAAAACGGCTCTCCTTGTTCACTCTGCCTAACATCTCTGTTATCTCAGGTCCGCCACCATGTACAAGAACTACATTTATTCCTACAAGCTTTAAAAGTGCAATATCGCTCATTACGGCACTTTTTAGATCATCATTTATCATTGCGTTTCCGCCATACTTTATTACTACGGTCTTGCCGTAATATTTCTGTATATACGGAAGCGCCTGAATAAGTATATGCGCCTTTTCCGCATTGGAAATGTTCATCGTTATTCCTCCATAAATTTATGTCCTGTAATCGCCGTTTATCTTTACATAATCGTATGTAAGATCACAGCCGTAGGCTTCCGCACAGCCTGTACCGTCATTCAAAGCTATATCAATAGTTATTTCTTTTTCTATGAGTATCTGTTTTGCAAGCTCCTCACTAAACTCAATGCCTGCGCCGTTCTTGCAGACATCTATCCTGCCGCCTGCCGACTCAAAAGCTACATCTACCTTAGTTACATCTACATCACAGCCCGAATATCCAATCGCACAAAGTACACGGCCCCAGTTTGCGTCTGAGCCGAACATAGCCGCTTTTACAAGACTGCTGCATATTACTGCCTTCGCAACGCCCTTTGCGTCTACCATTGTTTTTGCACCGTTCACTTTACAGATAATAAGCTTCGTTGCACCCTCTCCGTCTGCTGCAAGTTTTTTAGCCATAGCCTTACACAGCATTATCAGAGCCGATGTAAATACCTTATAATCATCATTCTTTTCTGTAATCTCACTGTTTCCGGCAAGACCGTTTGCGAGTATTGCAAGAGTATCGTTAGTAGATGTATCTCCATCTACACTTACCATATTGTATGACTGTTCAACAGCCTCCGTAAGCGCTGATTTGAGCATTTCGGGTGATACTGCTGCGTCTGTTGTAACAAAACTCAGCATTGTTCCCATGTTAATATGTATCATACCGCTGCCCTTTGCTATTGCTCCCATTGTAACAGTCTTTCCGTCAAGCTCAAACGATACGGCTGCTTGCTTTTTTACGGTATCGGTAGTCATTATTGCTTCTGCTGCGTCTGTTCCGCCGTTTTCACTCATAAGCTGTGCAAGTACAGGTACACTTTTCTCAAACGGCTCTATCGGTATAATCTGACCGATAACACCTGTTGAAGCAACTATTACGTCACTCTTATCTATGCCCAGACTCTCCGCTGTAAGTTCGCACATTCTCAATGCTTTTTCTTCACCGTCTGCGTTGCATGTATTGGCATTTCCTGAGTTTACAATAACAGCCTGAGCCTTGCCGTCTGCAATGTTTTTCTGCGTTACAATAATCGCGCTGCTCTTCACAAGATTTTTTGTAAAAACAGCCGCTGTACTACACTTTACATCGCTTGCTATCAGTGCAATATCACGCTTTGTTGTGTTTGACGTCTTTACACTGCCTATTACTCCTGCTGCTTTAAAGCCCTTAGGAGATGTAACAGTACCGTTTTCTATAAAATTCATTTCTATCAATCCTTTTCATCAAAAAGCAGGCGGTGTCATCGTCAATCCTGTTGTTTCTTCAAGTCCGAAGATAATGTTCATATTCTGTATAGCCTGACCTGCCGCACCTTTTACCATATTATCTATTGCTGATGCTGCTATAAATGTACCTGTTCTTGTATCTACAAATACAGACACATCACAGTAGTTCGAATACTTTATATTGTGTATGTCCGCTGTCTTACCGTCATCAAGCAAACGTACAAACGGTTCATCTTTATAATACTCCTCATACGCCGCTCTTAACTGCTCCTTTGTAACACCGCTTTTTAAACGTGCATAACAGGTTGCAAGTATACCTCTGTTTACCGGCAGCAAATGCGGTACAAACGTTATTTTTACACTATCCTTTCCACTGAGCTTTCTGAGTGTCTGCTCTATTTCCGGAGTATGACGGTGTGATGCAACCTTATATGGGTGCATACCTTCGTTTAAATCCGGGTAATGAGTTCCCTGGGAAAGCCCTCTGCCGGCACCTGTAACACCACTCTTGCAGTCTGCAATTATTCCGTCTGTTTCTATTAGTCCGTTCACAACGGCAGGTGCTAATGCAAGCGGTACACAAGTTGTATAACAGCCTGGATTTGCTATAATTCTTGTTGTCTTTATCTTATCCCTGAAAAACTCCGGCAAACCATAAACAGCCTTCTTATGAAGCTCCTTGTCAAGAAACTCTCCGCCGTACCATTCGTGATATTCTTCTTCACTCTCCAAACGGAAGTCTGCTCCCAAATCAATGAAAGCTTTTCCTTTCTCTATACACTTTGCACCAAGCTCCTGAGAAAGACCGTGTGGCAACGCTGCAAAAATAACATCGCTTTTCTCCACAACTGCGTCTGCATTCTCACATACCATATCATTTATTCCTAAATATGCAGGATAAACATCGCTTAGTTTTTTGCCCTCAAACGATACTGAGCTTACTGCGCTTATCTCTGCGTTCGGGTGAGCATTTATCAGCCTTACAAGCTCTGCTCCTGCATAGCCTGTTGCTCCTACTACACCTACTTTTATAGTCATCTGATGTTCCTCTTTTCTATAATTTTAATACAAAAGCTTTACCATTTCCTTTACACGCTCTACTTCTGTTCTTACATTGTCAGGACTTGGACCGCCTATCGGACTTCTCTCATATGCACACTTCTCAAGTCCTATCGCTTCATATACTCCTTCATCGAATATATCGCAAATCTTCTTATACTCCTCAAGCGGAAGTGTTTCAAGCGTTAAGTTCATTTCTATACACTTTGCAACAAGCTCTCCTGTTGCCTTATATGCATCTCTGAACGGCAAACCTTTCTTTACAAGATAATCGGCACAATCCGTTGCGTTTATAAATCCACCTGCTGCCGCCTTTCTCATATTCTGCGGAAGCACCTTCATTGTTTCAAGCATCGGTGTAAACGCTGTTAAACACATTTTCACTGTATCTATTGCGTCAAATATCGCTTCTTTATCTTCCTGCATATCCTTGTTGTATGCAAGGGCTATTCCCTTCATCACTGTTAGCAAAGTTGTTAGATCTCCGAATACTCTGCCAGATTTACCTCTTACTAGTTCTGCAATATCAGGGTTTTTCTTCTGAGGCATTATACTTGATCCTGTTGAAAATGCGTCGTCAAGTTCTACAAACTTAAACTCCCAGCTGCACCACATGATTATCTCCTCTGAAAACCTTGATAGATGAACCATAATTATTGCAAGGTCTGCCGCAAGTTCTATGCAGTAATCTCTGTCTGATACACCGTCAAGACTGTTGTGGGTAACAGACATAAAATCAAGCAATTCCTTTGTATATTCTCTGTCTATCGGGTATGTCGTACACGCAAGCGCACCGCTGCCCAATGGCATTACATCTGTTCTTTCATAGCAGTCCTTTAGCCTTGACAAATCTCTCAATAGCATCTCCGCATAAGCCATCAGATGATGACCGAATGTTATCGGCTGCGCTCTCTGGAGATGTGTATATCCCGGCATTACGGTTTCTGCATGTTCCTCTGCTTTGTCGCATATAACTGCTATAAGCCCTTTTACAAGTTCTGTTATCTCCTCTATCTGATGTTTCAGATAAAGCTTTATATCTACCGCTACCTGATCATTTCTGCTTCTTGCAGTGTGAAGTCTTTTACCCGTATCGCCAAGTCTTGACGTAAGCTCTCCCTCAATAAATGTATGTATATCCTCTGCTTCGGGATCTATCGCAAGGTTTCCGCTCTCTATGTCTGCAAGTATGCCCTTTAAGCCCTCTCCTATTGCATCTGCGTCCTCTTTCGAAATAATACCGCATTTGCCAAGCATTGCCGAATGTGCTATACTGCCCTCTATGTCTTCTTTATACATTCTGCTGTCAAAGGAAATTGATGAATTAAAGTCATTGGTAGTTTTACTCAGTGCTTTCTTAAATCTGCCTTTCCATAACTGCATACGTCTTACCTCCTGTTTCGGCGGTTTATTATGCTAAAACAGCAATATTACCGTTCCGATCAAAATTGTGTAAAAAACACTTTACGGGAGGGCGATGTCACCCTCCCAAAAAAGTCTTTATTTTATTAATAGCCTTTCTTCTTAGCCTGTACCTTTATCGGCAGTCCGAACAGATTGATAAATCCTGCGGAGTCGTTCTGATCGTAAACCTCATCCTCATCAAATGTTGCAATATCCTCATCATAGAGTGAGTACGGAGATGTTACTCCTGCGTCAATAATGTTGCCCTTGTAGAGTTTGAACTTAACGTCACCTGTTACTGTCTGCTGTGTTGAATCAACAAATGCCGAAAGAGCCTCTCTGAGCGGTGTGTACCACTGACCAAAATATACAAGCTCTGCAAAACGATTTGCAACATTCTGCTTGTAGTGGAGAGTATCTCTGTCAAGGCAGATCTCCTCAAGCTTTGCATGTGCGGCATACAAAATTGTACCGCCCGGAGTTTCATAAACGCCTCTTGCCTTCATTCCTACAAGACGATTCTCTACCATATCTACAATACCGATACCGTTCTCACCGCCAAGCTTATTGAGTTTCTTTACGATTTCAACAGCAGGAAGCTTCTCTCCGTCAACAGCCACAGGAACACCCTTTTCAAACGAAATTGTTACATATGTTGGTACATCCGGAGCCTGCTCAGGGGATACCCCAAGCTCTAAGAAACCTTCTTTGTTGTACATAGGCTCATTTGCCGGGTTTTCAAGATCAAGTCCCTCATGTGAAAGATGCCAAAGGTTCTTATCCTTTGAGTAGTTTGTCTCTCTGTTAATCTTAAGCGGAATATTCTTCTCCTCAGCGTATGCGATTTCGTCCTCTCTTGACTTGAACTCCCATGTTCTCCAAGGAGCAATTATCTCCATATCAGGAGCGAATGCCTTAATTGTAAGCTCAAAACGAACCTGATCATTACCCTTACCTGTACAGCCGTGGCAAATTGCGTCTGCACCCTCTGCCTTTGCAATCTCTACTATTCTCTTTGCAATTATCGGTCTTGCAAAAGATGTTCCCAGAAGATATTTGTTCTCATATACTGCACCTGCTTTAAGTGTAGGCCAGATAAATTCCTCTACAAACTCCTTATTTAGATCTTCAATGTAAAGCTTTGATGCACCTGTTGCGATTGCCTTTTCCTCAAGTCCGTCAAGCTCTGTGCCCTGTCCTACGTCTCCGCTTACTGCAATTACTTCACAGTTATTATAGTTCTCCTTTAACCAAGGAATAATGATTGATGTATCAAGTCCTCCAGAATAAGCAAGAACTACTTTTTTAATTTCTTTTTTAGCCATAACAGTTTCCTCCGAATTATTAATTTCCCAAATGCAAAACACAATGTATATATTATACACCGTTTATGCAAAAAATCAAGTCTTTTTTGAATATTTATTCAAATAAATTTAATTTCAAACGGTAATATATGCATATTTTTGCATTTTTAATGTATATTATGCATTTATAGCTGGAGTTTTCTCTCATTTGCAGAAAATCATTGTTTTGCAAAAAAAGCTTCACACTCCGACTTTACATCAGCACATATTTATAGTATAATAAATTCCGGAGATTTTTTCAAGTAAATTGTGCATATTTTTAGACATTTATGTGATTTTTTTCAATTTACAGGAAGAAATATCTTCTCCGAAATCGAAACCAAAAGGAGATTTTTAATATGATTAAAGAAATCAACCATTCAGAACTTAACGAAAATATGTTTAACGCTATCGGCAGAAACTGGATGCTTTTAACTGCCGGCGATAAAGAAAAACTCAACACCATGACTATCAGCTGGGGTGGTACAGGGATTCTGTGGAATAAGCCTGTCGCTTTTGTATTTGTTCGTCCTAACAGGTACACTAAGGAATTTATCGACAGCAACGACTATTTCACTATGTCCGGTTATTCAGATGTGATGCGTCCTGCCATAAAGTTTTGCGGAAGAAATTCCGGCAGAGACATCGACAAAATAAAAGAAACTGGACTTATTCCCGTATTTGAGGAGAAAGCACCATACTTTGAACAGGCTAAACTTGTGCTTGTATGCCGTAAAATGTATGCACAAGACCTTTCGGAGAGCTGTATCATAGATAAATCACTGCTTGAATATTACAAAGATAATGATTATCACACAATGTATGTTGCGGAGATAGTTAAGGTACTTATAGATGATTAACAAAGGGTGTGCCGTTGTAACAGGGGCGTCAAGGGGCATTGGTGCGTCCATAGCAAAAATTCTTGCAAAATCGGGATACAGCGTTGTTCTGAACTATTCCCGTTCCGAAAAATCTGTCGGTGAGGTTTTAAAAACAATTACCGCAAACGGCGGTGACGGCTGTATTTTCAAATGTGATGTTTCGTCAAGAGATGAAATTGACAGCATGATATCATTCGCTGTAAAAAGCTATGGAAAAATAGATGTGCTTGTAAACAATGCAGGGATTTCTCAGCAAAAGCTTTTTACGGACATTACTCAGAACGACTGGAATAATATGATATCTGTAAACCTGAGCGGAGTTTTCAACTGTTGCCAAAGTGTTCTGCCCGATATGATCAGAAGAAAAAGCGGCAAAATTATTAACATTTCTTCAGTATGGGGTGTTTACGGAGCGTCGTGTGAGGTGCATTACTCTGCTGTCAAAGCGGGGGTAATAGGACTTACTAAAGCTCTTGCAAAGGAAGTTGCTCCCTCCGGTATAACCGTAAATGCGGTAGCACCGGGGTGTATTCTGACAGATATGCTGACAAATGAACTTGACGAAGATACAATCTCATCTCTGGCGGTAGATACACCGCTTGGCAGGTTGGGTACTCCGGAAGATGTTGCTAAAGCAGTACTGTTTCTTGCCTCAGACGGAGCGGACTTTATTACAGGTCAGATACTTGGTGTTGACGGAGGTTTCTGCTGATATGGATCTATTTATTTGCCCTGTTTGTAAACGCACTCTTACTTTTTGCGAAAAAGTATATATCTGTGAAAACCGTCATTCGTATGATATTTCAAAGTACGGATATGTCAATCTGCTTATGTCACAGAAATCCTCTAAAAAGCGTCACGGCGATGACAAACTAATGATACAGTCAAGACAGGATTTTCTAAACAAAAACTATTACAAACCTTTACTTGACTGCATCACTGAAATCGTAATGAAAAAAGCTAATAATAAACCTTTGACTGTCCTTGACGCAGGGTGCGGAGAAGGTTATTATTCTGCCAACATCAAACAAAGCGTTCCGCAATGTGAGATGTATGGTATAGATATTTCAAAGGACGCACTGATTTTTGCACACAGGCGTGACAAGGATATTACACTTGCTGCGGCAGGCTGTAACAAACTTCCATTCACAGATAACAGTTTCGATGTACTCTTAAACATCTTCTCCCCTACTTGTACAAACGAATATTCCCGTGTACTTAAACATGACGGTTTACTAATAAGGGCTGTGCCGCTTAAAGAACACCTTTTTGAACTTAAATCTGCCGTCTATGATACGCCATACAAGAATCCTGAGGAACCTCATACGCTTGACATGTTTTCTCTAATTGAGTTTCACGAAATTAAATATACTTTTCATCTCAATACTAACCAAGAAATTAAAGCATTATTTAAAATGACACCATATTACTATAAGACTTCACGTTCAGACCAGGAAAAACTTAATTCGATAAATAAGCTTGACATACAGGCTGAATTCGGAGTTGAAGTTTTCATTAAACAATAAAAAACCTTAAGGGTGCTCTCTGCTGTCATACAGATGCACCCTTAAGATTAATGTACATATCAAAAAAAAGAAGAACTCATTTTAATAACAGTTTTTTCTGTCAAGTCTATTATAACTCTTTTTTTTTATTTTTTCTATAAATAACCTTACTTTTTTTCATTTTTTACCTGGCAACAAAGCAAGCAACAAGTTTTTTTCACTTTTTATTATATGTTTTAATAATAACCATAATCAATATATGAAAATTAACTATTATTCGTTTTTGACATTATATTTTCGCAAAAACAGTTATAATAATAGTTAATTTTTTAGTATTACTGTTATTTTTACATAAAATGAGGTGTAAATCTTATGAGCTTTTCAGAGTATCTTAGCAAATACCTTGCTGACAACAATCTTACAGTAGCTCAGGCATCAAAAAAAATTGGTATAGACAGGTCAATTCTTTTTCGTTATACCACCGGAAACAGAAAACCGCTCAACACAGAAACTGTTGAGGATATTGCGGAAAGACTATGTATGTCCGCAAAAGAAAAAAAAGAATTTATTGAGGAGTTTGACAAACAAACATTAGGTGACGAAGTCGTATCAAGCTTCCATTATGTAAACCGTCTGATGGAAACTCTCTCAAACGCAGATACCTTTAACAGCCAAAACCTCTCCTCCATTACAGCTGACATGTATATGAACAATTACAGCTTTACGCAAAAATCATCGTATCTTACTTCACCTCAGGCAATTATTGCATGTGCAATGCATATATTTGAAAACGAAAAAAATAATAATACCGGTGATAGCGTAAAACTCCTTATGCAACCGACTTACAGTAAAATAGAAGGTATTCTCACACCTATCTTCAGCGGTTCGGATAAAATAATCGAACAAATAATCTGCCTTGAAAAAGCAATGGAAAAGTGCTATACAAACCTTTACGCTATCGAAGAACTTATTACCCCTGTTTTTTGTCTGAAAAATTTTAACGTGTATTATCATTACGATATTGTTCAAAGTCACATCAGCACCGCAAGCTTGCTTCCAAATCTAATTCTTACCAATAGTTGTGCTCTTCTCTTTGATTTTGAAATGCGAAACGGTTTCTTTACTCAGGACAAGGAGTTCATTAAACTTCTTGACAAGCATTTCGTCGAACTGAAAAACAATTGTTCTCCGTTCCTTGAAAAAGGTTCATATACTCATGTTGTGCAGGAAAGCAACATGGTTATTCCCTCTTCACGTATAGGCACAATCTTTAATCAGCCTTGTATTGTCCCTTGCCTTGGAAGTGAAATTCTCAATAAACTTGTTGTTGACTTTCCGCTGAAATCTACTCTTGTAAATACTCTTATCGGCATTCACGGAGATTGGAACGGTATGGAACATATTCCGCCTATGAGCTACGCTACCTGCTGTTGCAACAAGAAAGGTATCTTAGATATCTTTCGTACCGGAAGAATAGGAGAATTTCCAGATAAGTATTATCTGCCTTTTACAAAAGACATATGCATTATTATACTCAAAAGAATGATATACCTGCAAGAACACAATTTACACAACTACATTATTTTGAAAAACAGTTTTAACCTATCCGACACAATACAAATATACTGGATTCCCGAAAAACATGCAATAACACTCAGATACACAAGTACCGATAACCTTTTACAGATAAATATTGTTGAAACATCTATATTTAATTCCATTAAAAACTATATTGACTATATCGAAAAAAAAGGACTATGCTATACTCAAGAAGAAACAATAGAGTTTTTGAAAAAAGTCCTTGATATGGTTATTAACGATGAACTGTAACAGTCAACAATTAATACGGCAGGATATTTTAATGTATCCTGTCTTGTTTTTTATCACATTTCTTTTGACATTTGTAACAAAATATGATAGAATTTACTTGATAAATAATATTTCTAAGGAGATGTCCTAAATGGATTGTATTTTTTGCAACATAATCAATGGGAATATCCCATCTACTAAGGTTTATGAAGACGAATTCGTTACCGCTTTCAATGACCTTAATCCACAAATGCCTGTTCATGTGCTTATCGTTCCTAAAAAGCATATTGCTTCTGCTAACGATATTGATGAAAATGACGCTGAACTTATTGGAAAGGTATTCCTTGCAGCTAAGAAAATTGCCGCTCAGCTTTGTCTTGAGAACGGTTACAGAATAATTAACAACTGTGGTGAGGATGCCGGTCAGACTGTTAAACATCTGCATTTTCATCTGCTTGGCGGCAAAACTATGGGAGATAAGATTATTTGAAGGCTTTTTCACAAAATAAAGAGATTTTTGAGGTAAGTAACATGGATTCATATAAAATTACTATTGCAGGACTTGAGCGTGATTTGCCGATTTGTTCTGTTAGCGATACTTTGGATATTGCAGCTTTTGTTATGTTTGGAGATATCGAAATAACCGAAGCCGTTGCAGCTGCTTTGCTTGCAAAGTGCCCGGAACACGATATTGTTGTTACCGCTGAGGCTAAAGGTATTCCGCTTTGCTACGAAATGGCAAGACAAGGCTGCAGGGATTATGAAATAGCAAGAAAGTCTATTAAAACTTATGATAAAAATCCTATTTCATTTGAGGTAAAGTCTATCACTACCAATGCTGTTCAGAGATTGTATCTTGCTAAAGAAAGAGCTGACAGAATCAGGGGCAAGCGTGTTCTTATTGTTGATGATGTAATCAGCACCGGTGCGTCACTTTATGTCCTTGAGGAGCTTGTTAAACAGGCTGGCGGAATTATCGTAGGCAAGGCTGCCGTTCTTGCTGAGGGAAATGCCGCTGAGCGTAATGATATTATATATCTTGAACAGCTTCCTTTATTTCCTAAGTAATACAAAGTGATAGGAGTAATGCAAGTGAAAAGACCTTTTGCATGTATTGGGTTCAGTATGATACTTTCACTTGTGTTCGCAGCAGCTTTTCACACTGCGGCACCTTACTGTGCAGCGGTGTGTTTTATTTTGTTTGCAGTTCTTTTGGGATTAAATAAGATTTTTAAAAAGAATACCACTGCAGCGACTCTGTGCTGCATTATCGCCTGTGCGGAAATAGTAGCTTATAGTCTTGTTGTGAATTTTTATGTTCTGCCTATTACAAATGAATTTGACGGTTCAACTGTCGATTTTTCGGGAATGATCATCTCAGAACCAAAAACCTCCGGCACCACAACAAGCTTTACTGTGCGTACGGATTGTGTAAACGGCGAAAAGAAAAAGATAAAAATTCTTGTTTCATCATCTTATTCCCAACCTGCGAAAATATATGACAGAATTCAAGGTAATGCCGAACTTTCATCAGTCTTTGAGTACGGCTACGGTTACTCATCTTATTATGGAGCAAGAAAAATATTTTTAAGCACATATATAAATCCCAACTTCGGAAGTGAGTATACTGTCTTGCCAAACAACAACCGTCCGTTCTATGCTGTGTTTTCTGACATGAGAAAAGCCGTCGCCAACACTTTTGAAAAGTATCTCTCTTTTGACGAAGCAAAAGTCTGTACCGCTGTTGTTACCGGCGATAAACAGTATTTAAGTGATGAGGTTTATGATAATTTCAAAAAGCTTGGTATTTCGCATATACTTGTAGTATCCGGAATGCATTTGTCTATCATCGCCGGAATGGTACGTCTTATTACAAGAAAAACATTAAAAAATCGAAAAGCTTCCGCATTGCTTGAACTTGTTTTTATATGGGGATTTGCACTCATGACAGGTATGGGGTTTTCTGTTATCAGAGCTTCTATTATGCTCAGCTTATCAACACTTGCAGAGGCGCTTTACGAAAAAGCTGACGGTATAGAATCTTTAGGCGTTGCAGGTATGATATTGTGCATTGACCCGCTGAACGTCGGAGATATTGGTTTGCTGTGGTCGTTTTCATGTACTTTGTCAATAATGCTTTTTGCAGAACCAATACAAAAGCTTATCAACAGCAAATTTGAACCATACAGAGGTATTAATAAAATTGCCGCCCCTGTTTCTGCGTCAGTTTCCGCTTCGATAGGTTCTCTGCCTTTTCTTATTTTTTACATTGGCGCCGTTTCTCCGTATATGATAATTATCAACATTTTGCTTGTACCTTTTTCCGGGATTATGATTATCTCTGCTTTTGTTGGAGCGGTGTTGTCTATAATAAAACTTGTGTTTGCCGCAAAACCTTTTTTGTGTATCGCAGGTTTAACTGCAAAACTGTTTATCCGTATCACTAATTTCTTTTGTGAACTTCCTCTTTCCAGCGTTAAAACCGATAATGAAATAATATATATTTGGTTTTTTATGAGCATAATTTTTATTACAGCTTTTTACATGATGAACAAGAAAACCGTAAAATATATTTCAATGATAGCCGTATTGATTCTTGTGGGAATTTACGTTTCGGATATTGTCTTTTCGTATGATACTGTAACATTTTCTGTACTTGACGTCGGAAACGGTCTTACTGTAACGATAAACAAAAACGATAAAATATATCTGATAGATTCTTCGGGAGAAAAATACCAGTACCGGCAAATAAAAGAACAGCTTGACAGATTTGATTGTATAAATTGTGTTTTTGATACAAATTATTCACGTTCTGAGGGTTACAGCTACTACCGAAGGATATTCAGAGATTTTAATGCAGAAAAAATAGTAGTATGCACTAATTACAAACAAAAACACAGATATGCTTATCAGCGTTATATCGGAACAGACGTCATTTATGCGGACGCAGACATTAATAACATGGAAATTGCTGATTCCGTCAGTGTTACTCTTATCCGAACCGACAACGGTGTATGGCAGTATGTCAGAATATATGACAAGGATTTTCTCATATGTCCGAACGGCGTCGATTATGAGGTTTTACCATTTCAATACAAAAACTGCGATTACATTGTTATGAGTGAACTGCCAAAAAACATGAGTTTTATCGGAAACACCAGCGTTATAATCTCCGCTTATAAAGACGATTGCGACAAGCTTGCATACAGTGCCGAAAATGCATCTGTCATTTATACAACAAACGGTAATGGCAGGATTGACGTTGAGTACAATGGGAAAGGCAATGTGACCGTAAAACAAGAATATTCAGGAGGAGTGAAACGTTATGCCTCAAGTGAGTGAACAGGAATTTAAGAAAATAATCTCCGGAAATGAATTCGGAAATTTGTTCTATATATGTGGAACCGAAAAAATGCTTGTTTCCCACTATACCAATAAACTGTGTGAAAAAACAGCCGGAAAAAAACCGTCGGATTTTAATTTTCATGTTTTTACAGATGAATTTGATATTAATGAATTTGCTTCTGCTTTACAAGCTATACCATTCACAAGCCAATATAACGTTACGGTTGTAAAAGATTTGAATTTCTCTGATTTTTCATCGTATGACGGAGAAAAAATACTGGAACTTGTTAAAAACGTTTCGGGTGATAGTATCGTAATCTTCACATACCCTACCGCCATACAAAAATCAAGTTCCTCTTTGACCGGAAAAGATAAAAAACTTGCCGAACTTATTATTCAAAAAGGCTGTCTTTTGGAACTCGAAAAACTTACTGCATCGGCACTGCAAAAAAAACTTGTTTCCTGGGCGGGAAAAAGAAACATTTCGCTTTCACCAAAAAACGCTGAGCTTATTGTGAATTACAGCGGTACAGACCTTAATCTTTTGAAACAGGAATTAGAAAAACTGTGCGAATTCGTTGGAACAGGCGGAGAAATTACCGACAAGGAAATAGATATGCTTGTTACAAAAAACCTTGAGGCAAGCATTTATGATCTCTCAAAGGCTGTTATCAGCGGAGACAGCGTAAAAGCATTCAAGCTGATTGACAGGCTGATATATCAGAAAGAAGAGGTCATTTCCATTCTTGCCGTATTGTCAAGCTCATATATTAATATGTACAGGGCAAGAATTGCTATCAAGTGCGGATACCCTGTAACGAATTTGATGAAACTCTTTCCCGGTGCTTATAAAAGTGCCAGGGCCCTGAGTTATGTTGAACGTGACTGCCGTAAAGTAAACACTGCAATTCTTAGAAAAAGCCTTGACGCTATTGCACAAACCGATATCGCTTTAAAAAGCACAAGGGCAGACGACAGAATACAGCTTGAACGTCTTATTGTTAAGCTTATTATGATTGCAAATGAGGGCTGATATGATTGTTATAAAAGAAGCTATTATTGTTGAAGGCAGATACGACAGAATAAAACTTGGAGGTCTGTTTGATACAGCTATAATCGAAACAGGCGGTTTCAGAATTTTTAAGGATGAAGAAAAAAAGAATGTTATAAAACGCCTTGCTCAAAAACGTGGGATTATCATTCTTACCGACAGTGACGGAGCAGGTTTTGTAATAAGAAATCATATCAAAAAAATTATCGGTAATACTACTAATATTAAACAGGCTTTTATACCCGATATTCAAGGAAAAGAAAAACGTAAAACACACCCGTCTAAAGAAGGTACGCTTGGAGTTGAGGGTATGACCGACGATATTATTATACATGCTGTTCTGTCAAGCGGTGCTACTGTATTAGGTAATGAACAAGACTCAAAAAAAACTGGAGGAATCACTAAGCTTGATTTTTACAATGCCGGTTTGACCGGCAGAGATGGCAGTGAACAAATGAGAAAAAAACTCTTGCATGCACTGGGCTTCCCTAAATATATGACCACTAATACTCTGCTTGGTGCGGTTAATATGATTTATAGCAGAGATGAATTTTTTGATGAGCTTGAACGAATATTCTCAGATACTTCGGAGGAAACCAACGATGAGCAACAAGTCAGCAATAAAAAAATCAAAAAAAACAAAGCTTAAACACCTGCACAAATCTATGTACACTGCAATATGCGAAATTGCAAAAAAACAGCCTAATAGTATTGCTATGGAATACTCCGGCAAACGCATAAGCTACAAGGATTTTTTAAACTTAATTCTCAAATGTTCTGCCTCTCTAAAAGCTTGCGGAATAAAACAGGGCGACAGGGTAACTATATGTATGCCCAATGTTCCACAAGCAGTTGTTATGCTTTACGCTGTAAACAAAATTGGAGCGGTGGCAAATATGATTCACCCAAAATCCACCGAAAATGAGATTGAATTCTATCTGCGTGACTCTAACAGTACGGTGTGTCTTACTATGAATGAGCTTTATCCAAACTTCAAAAATTTCATAGAAAACCACACCTTGAACCTACTGATAACAACAGACGCATCCGATATGATGGGTATCATTAATATACCTATATATCACTTTACCGAAGGACGTTATATTGATTACATACCTTTGCATGATAATTTACTCAGTTGGGAAGATTTTATTCAAGAAGGCTCTGGATATAACGGCGATTACTCAGAAAACGTTAAGGACGATGATATCGCTGTTATTCTTTATAGCGGAGGTACTACCGGGCAGATAAAAGGTATAGGCCTTACAAACCGTAATTTTAATTCACTTGCAAAACAGTTTATTGAAGTCAATGACAGCTTTGCTTCGGGAGATAAGGTTCTCTCATCTATGGGAATTTATCACGGGTACGGTCTGGGAATAGGTATTCATTCTGTATTAGCATTTGGCGGCAGGTGCATACTGCTTGCAAACTACTCCACCGAAAGCTTTGCAAAATGTATAAAATCCTGCAAGCCGAATTATATAGCCTCTGTTCCAAGTCTTTTGGACAGACTGCTGAGAACCCCTGTTCTTGACAACGCTAATCTAAAGTTCTTAAAAGGTGTTTTTTGCAGCAGTGATAAGCTTCCGATAGAACTAAAAAAACGCTTTGACTATTTTTTAAGCGAACGGTACTCAAATGTTACTGTTAGAGAAGGCTACGGAACCACTGAGTGTATCACCATTTGCTGTTTCGCTCCGGAAAAAGAACAGCGTGAGGGTAGTATCGGAAAACCCCTGCCCGATACACGTCTTGTAATCGTAAAAACCGGTACTACCGATGAGTGTAATTACGGAGAGTATGGTGAAATATGTATCTCAGGCCCTACTGTAATGAAATGCTATGTAAATAATTCAGTTGAAACGGCTGATATACTAAGAATTCACCCTGACGGCAGAATTTGGCTTCATACCGGCGATTTGGGTAAAATGGACAGGGACGGATATGTTTATTTTGATCAGCGTATAAAAAGAGTTATTATCACAAACGGTTATAATGTATATCCCTCACAGGTAGAAAACGTTATTAACAAATGCAGATATGCACAGTTAAGCTGCGTTATCGGAGTTCCCGACAGCAAAGAGGGACAGAGGGTTAAAGCTTTTATTCAGCTTAAAAATGATTATGAAAAAACAGATGAAACAAAGGAACGTATTCTCCTATATTGCAGACAAAACATTACCGATTATGCCATACCAAAGGAGATAGAATTTGTTGACAGCTTCCCGAAAACATTTACAGGCAGAATTGCTTACAAGGAAATGATGAAATGGGAACAGCAAAAATCAGAGGAGGGCTGATTTTAATGGATAAAACTAATGTTATGAGAATTCTTGATCAAAAAAAAATCACCTATACCCCACACTGTATCGGTGATAACACAAAACTTAGCGGAAAAGATGTTGCTTTTGCACTGGGCAAAGATCCCGCCAGAGTATTCAAAACACTGGTTACGGTAGGTAAAACAGGTACAAAGTATGTGTTTGTGGTACCCATTAGCAAAGAACTTGATCTCAAAAAAGCCTCAAAGGCTGTATCTGAAAAATCTATTGAGATGCTTAAACAAAAAGATCTGCTTCCACTTACCGGATATGTACACGGCGGTTGTTCGCCTATCGGTATGAAGAAATTCTTTACTACTTGTATTGACATATCCGCTGAAGATAAAGAAACCATATGCTTTAGTGCAGGAAAAATCGGATTTCAGGTTGAGGTTTCCCCTAAAGATATTTCAAAAGCTATTAAATTTAAATTTGCTGACTTGACGGCTGAATAACCCCATATTGTAACGCCGCTGTTGTTTTTGAATATTATAGTAGCGGTGATGCGAATGGAAAAATCATACAGAGGTGTAAACGCCTCAGTTCAAATAAAAGGATCAAAAGATGCTCCTGCAATTCGTGGCAGAGTGGATTTTATTCAAAAAAGAAACGGTGTACTTGTTGTTGCAAGAATATCGGGGTTGCCTTGTGACAGCGATACAGGTTTTTTTGCTTTTCATATTCATCGGGGTTCAAACTGCAACGGTGAGGGCTTTCCTAACACAGGCGGTCACTACAATCCTGCTGATGTTGCCCACCCCGAACACGCAGGTGATCTTCCCCCGCTTCTGTCAAACAAAGGTACGGCTTTTATGGCAGTAATGACTGACCGTTTTGATGTAAACGACATAGTCGGCAGAACGGTTGTCATACATGCCGGTACAGATGATTTTCGCTCTCAGCCTTCGGGCAAATCGGGCGAAAAAATAGCCTGCGGAGTTATTAAGAAAGCATGGTTCAGAGATAAAACAGAGTTTTGCGTTTAATATGAATATTCCAAAACAAAACACAAACAGCACTGCATAAAAACAGTGCTGTTTTTCTTTTAAGCTATATTGTTTCGCTTTTTACAATAGACAATACTCTATCAAACTCCTCTGCGTCAATACATATCTCTCCTGCTTCGGAGTTAATACCTTTTTGTATCAAGTTGCTGTCAAGCCATAATACCTCTGATACTTCTTCCTGTTGTAATACACAAGAAGAAATATCTATATCCTTTTTGAGCAGATATATTTTATTTATCTCTCTGTTATCAAAAATTTTTCCGTGGAATATATCCGTTCTATGGTAGTTCTGAGTAAAGCCTTCTATCAGTTCATTTGGCTTAACGTCTATACCTAACTCCTCATGCAGTTCCTTTAATGCGGTATCAAGAAAATCCATACCATATTCGATATGCCCTGCCGAAGATATATCAAGACAACCCGGATAACTGTCTTTATTTATACTTCTTCTCTGTAAAAGAAATTCAATACTTCCACTGTCCGATACTCTGTAAATAAACACATGGCTTGCACCGTGAAGAATTCCTTTTTCATGTGCAGTTGTCCTTGATACACTTTCGCCTTTTATTATACTGCTTTCATTATCTATAACTGCAAGCAATTCTTCCTTATGTATCGTATTTTGTTCCATAATCAGAATGCAATCTTCTTTGAAATATACTCAACAAGGTTATCTATTGCTACTCTCTCCTGATCCATTGTATCTCTGTCACGAACTGTCACACAGTGGTCGTCACGCGAATCAAAGTCAAATGTAACACAGAATGGAGTGCCTATCTCATCCTGACGGCGATATCTCTTACCAATGGAACCTGCTTCGTCAAAATCAGTCATAAAATTCTTGGAAAGCAAATCGTAAACCTCACCAGCTTCATCTGAAAGCTTCTTTGACAGAGGGAGAACTGCAGCCTTGAAAGGTGCAAGCGTTGGGTGAAGTCTTAATACAACTCTGGTATCATCTTCTTTGATCTGCTCCTCGTCGTATGCTTCTGTAAGAATTGCCAGGAACAAACGTTCAACACCAAGTGACGGCTCTATAACATATGGGATATATCTTTCGTTTGTATCCGGATCAAGGTAATCAAGGCGTTTGCCGCTTGTGTTGATGTGCTGTGTGAGGTCATAGTTTGTTCTGTCTGCAATACCCCAAAGCTCACCCCAACCAAACGGGAACAAATACTCGAAGTCTGTTGTAGCCTTTGAATAGAACGAAAGCTCCTCCTGCTCGTGGTCACGAAGTCTGAGATTTTCTTCCTTAATGTTGAGTGAATAGAGCCAATCACGACAGAAACCTCTCCAGTAAGCAAACCACTCAAGGTCTGTATCAGGCTTGCAGAAAAACTCAAGTTCCATCTGCTCAAACTCACGTACTCTGAAAATAAAGTTGCCCGGTGTAATTTCATTTCTAAATGACTTGCCTATCTGTGCAACACCAAAAGGAACTTTCTTTCTTGTAGTTCTCTGAATGTTTGCAAAGTTTACGAAAATACCCTGTGCAGTTTCGGGACGAAGATACAGTTCGTTCTTTGTATCCTCTGTTACACCCTGGAATGTCTTAAACATAAGGTTGAACTGTCTAATATCTGTAAAATTCGCTTTTCCGCAATTAGGACATACAATTCCTTTTTCTTTGATGTATTCCATCATCTGACTGTTGCTCCAGCCTGCTACATTTGTACCGTCAAAATCCTCTATCAGATTATCTGCACGGTGACGTGTCTTACACTCACGACAGTCCATTAGAGGATCGGAAAATCCACCTAAATGACCTGAGGCTACCCAAGTCTGAGGATTCATAAGAATTGCGGAATCAAGACCTACATTGAGCTTGTTCTCCTGAACAAACTTTTTAAGCCATGCACTCTTGATGTTGTTTTTGAGAAGTACTCCAAGCGGGCCGTAATCCCATGTATTTGCAAGACCGCCGTATATCTCACTGCCAGGATATACAAAGCCTCTTGTTTTACAGAGTGCCACAAGCTTATCCATTGTTTTCTCTGTGTTTTTCATAATTATGCCTCCTTAAAATATCTTTTTTCATTTTACCATTTATAAGAAGTTTTATCAATATGTTTTTTCAAAAAAGTATGTCTTTATCCTATTCACTCTCTACGATTGCTGTTATTTTTGTAAACTGATTTCCGTTTATCGTGATAATATCCCCGTCAAGATACCAGTAATTCGGACTATCCGTTTTTGTAAATGAGCTTGCCCACACATACTCCGTTACAGAACCGCTCATTGTTGTGAGAATTAGGCTTTTGTTTTCCTCTATCTTGTATGTTCCCTGCATTCCGCCTATCACACAACTGCCGTCCTCATAAAAGTAGTGCATAGTCTTTTCAAGTCTGCCCCATTCTCCTATTATGTTTTCTCTTATCTCCTCTGCACTGTAAACGGATATTTCAGAACTGTATGATGATGTTTCTGCCGGTGACGTTATTTCTGATGATACATTGAATTTATCTTCTCCTTGGCAGCCACAAGACAACACCGATATCATAAACATGATAACCGCTGCTAACTGTTTATTGATTTTCATGTATATCCCCCCTGTTTACACATTTTATATTATATCAAATAATAAATAAAATGTATGAATTTTTTGAGAACATGCCTTTACATCATTTACATGCTTTTTTTGTTATGCTTTTTCTTTCGGCACTTGAATATTAAATAAAAATGTTGTACAATTATATAGAAAAAACTTATTATCAGAGGATATTATGCAAATTTTTAATAATATAACACAATTTTCTCCCTGCTGTATCGCGCTGGGCTGTTTCGACGGAATTCACATAGGTCATCAGCGTATAATCCGTTCTATGTGCAGCTATGCAAAAGAAAACTCTCTTTGCGGTGCTGTTTTTACTTTTGATGTATCACCTGCTGCTCTTCTTGGAAAAGCCCCCAGACGTTCTTTGCTTAGCCGCAACGATAAAATGAATATTCTGGAAAATCTTGGTGTCGAATACTGCTTTTCAGTAGATTTTTCGTCTGTAAGAAATATTTCCCCTGAGGATTTTGTTAAAAACATTCTTATTGATAAACTTGGGGTTCAAGCTGTATTCTGCGGATTTAACTATCGGTTCGGACATAACGCTAAAGGTTCAAGTGATATCCTGTTAGAATTATGCAACAAATATGGTATCAAAGCTTTTGTATCTTCACCTGTCTGCTACGGCGATCAAGCGGTTAGTTCAAGCAGAATAAGAGATCTTATTGAACAAGGTGAAATTCTCACCGCCAACAGACTGCTTGGCAGACCTTTTTCTGTGGAACAGACTATTTCCGAAGGCAAGCATAACGGCAGAACTGTCGGCATACCGACTATCAACCAAAACCTTCCTGACGGTTTTGTAACCCCACGTTTTGGTGTGTATGCTTCTTTCGTATATATAGACGGTAAAAAGTATGAGGGCATTACTAATGTCGGAGTAAGACCAACTGTTAACGGCAAACATAAAAACATTGAAACACATATTCTGGGACGATTTTACGGTAATCTTTACGGCAAACACGTTCGTACTCAGTTCCTTGACTTCGTTCGTGATGAAAAGAAATTTGCTAATCTTGAGGAACTTTCTGTTCAGATTAAAAAAGATATAGATTACATACAGAATAGTTCTGTTTTTAACAAGTACTAAACAGGTGATTATCATGGAAATTGTAAAGGAAAAAACATCATCTGACAACAATATAACAGAAGATGTTTCTGCTCCAAAAACTAAATCAAAGAAATTCTTGATCTTTACAGGAATATATACGGCTATTGCAATTGTATTAAACCTGCTTGCAAAGATACGTTCGTTTTCCGATTTCTACACGGATCATATTTTCGGTTTATGGTCGGAAACATACGGAAGGCTTACTGGGTTATTTCCGTTTTCTGTCGGTGAAATAATGATAGTTGCAGCTTTAATCCTCTTGCTTTTGGCGGTTGTATTTTCTATACTTCTTATCTTTCTAAGGAAAAAAGACAATTATAAAAGATTTACTGTTAAGTATCTAAAATTTATTCTAATTACTACAATAACTGTTTTCCTAATAATGACATTAAACTGCAACATTCCTTACAGTTGTTCTAAGCTTAATCTTCTGCAAACCGAAGACAAATTGTATTCTTCTGAAGATCTTGCTAAAGTGCGTAAACATATCATTGAGGAATGTACATCTCTTGCAGAAAAAATGGAACGTGACGAAAACGGCAATATCATCTTTAACGGAGATGCCAACGCAGAAGTTAGGAAAGCTATGCAAAATATTTCCGTCGATTATCCACGCTTTAAAGGGTATTATCCTCAGCCTAAAGGTATTGTGGGTTCATATTTCATGTATCAATCTAATACCATAGGAGTTTATTTTCCTTTTTCAATGGAAGCTAATTACAACACCTATTTATCAACGTCATATTATCCAACCACAACTGCACATGAACTTGCGCACCTTAAAGGGTATATGTTTGAGAACGAAGCAAACTTCTTTGCTTTTCTTGCATGTACTAACAGCGACTGTGATTACATAAAATACTCAGGCTATCTTGGAGTTCTATACTACATTGATAACGACTATTACAACGGTGTGACTGATAAAATGTATATGGAACAAATTCAAATACCCGACATCGTTAGATTTGATGATCACTGTTATGAAACCGAAACTGTGATTGAACTTGAAAATAAAGAACCCATTGTTCAAGATGACGTTGTCGAAAGCATAAACGAAACTATTACCGACACTTATATGGACTTCTACAACGTAACACCAAATTACAGCGAAGTAACTTATCTGATACTCCAATATTATGACGGAACATTGTTTTGATATTGTTTTTTTGACTTATTATGTAGGTGTGAGAACCAATATATAAAGGTTCTCACACCTCAATGTTTATTATCATACACTCTAAAACTTTTTCTTTAGTCACTTTGCTGTTATCAATTAAACATATTAAAAAGGCTGTCAAATTAAAGACAGCCATATTTTTTATTATTCAAGAGTTTTTCTGAGTATCTCTATACCCTCGTCAATTTCTTCTTTTGTGATATTAAGCGGAGGCAACATTCTCAGCTTAGTTTTTGCGGTTAGTATCAGCAGACCGTTTTCTGCACATTTTGCTGCAATTTCAGAAGCTTTGTAACCCTCTGCAAGTGTAATGCCTATCATCATTCCAAGACCAGAAAGCTCAGTTATCTGAGGAATTTCCAAAAGCTTGTTTCTGATATAATCCGCTCTCGGAGATACCTCCTCCAACAGACCATTGTCAAGCAATTCTGTAAGTACAGCAACTCCGCCTGCACATGATACGGGATTTCCGCCAAAAGTAGAACCGTGGTCACCGAATGACAATACTCCCTGAGTTTTCTCATTCATTAGCACAGCACCGATAGGCAATCCTCCGCCAAGTCCCTTTGCAAGTGTTGTAACATCGGGCTTTACTCCAAACTGAGTGCTTGTAAGCAGCGTACCTGTTCTGCCGACACCTGTTTGTACCTCATCTACAATAAAGAGAATACCTTTCTCTTGGCAAAAATCTGATACATAACGGATATAGTCCTTATCAGCGGCAATAACTCCGCCCTCACCCTGAACAAGTTCCACCATAACGGCACATACAGTTTCATCATACGTTGTTTCAAGCTCTTTCTTATCGTTTATTGGCGCATACTTAAATCCGCCGGTAAACGGGTAGAAATTCTTGTGGAACACGTCCTGGCCTGTTGCTTCAAGCGCTGCAACAGTCCTTCCATGGAAAGAGTTCTGTAATGTAATAATATTAACGCAATCCTTGCCCTTAGTATCTACACCGAACTTTCTTGCGATTTTAATTGCACCTTCGTTGGCCTCTGCACCGGAATTGGCGAAAAACACCTTGCTGTAACCCGTAGCTTTACAGAGTTTTTCGGCAAGAACAGTATCGGGAACAGATACAAATATATTTGAAGTATGCTGCATAGTCTGTACTTGTGCGGTAACGGCAGACGTCCAGTTTTCGTTACAGAACCCTAAGCTGTTTACGCCTATACCCGAAGTAAAGTCGATGTATTTCTTTCC
>ONAH01000145.1 GCA_900315715.1 uncultured Eubacteriales bacterium | reverse complement strand
ATTTGAATAATTATATTATACTCCTATTCATAACGAAAGTCAACACGTTATGAAAAAAAGTTTTTATCTTAATTCAAATCGAAATTTAAAGAGGTGATATTATGGCTAATAATTCATTTGCTGAACGATTAACACAACTTCGGAATGAAAAAGGATTAAAGAGAGAAGATGTTGCAAAAGTATTAGGTTGCTCGGTCTCTGCTGTTGGCAATTATGAAAACGGAAATAGAACACCTGATTTTGATAGCCTTATTAAATTAGTAGATTATTTTAATACTACAATTGATTATTTACTTGGTAAAACAGATATTCAAACTGATGATAGGGATTTACAGTTTGTATGTCAATATACTGGACTTTCTTCTGATGCAGTAGAAAAGCTGAGAGAGGAAGGAAAGAATGCCCAACTTCCTTATAATGAATTAATAAGCGAATTTATTACAAAAGTAGATTTACAGGAATTATCAAAACATGTATTTAATTATTTGTGTCGTAAAAAAGAATGGGATAGCTTACAAGAAAAGTATGTTGAATTAACTAAAGAACGGAACGCTTTAACATATACTATTGATTCTTACCGAAAACAAGGTACTGGAAACGTGAGCGACATAAAAAATGAATTATTAACAGTTTCTCAACAGTTGCATATTCTTGGGGTTGGTTTGAAGCAGGCAAAGGACAGTAGCTCACTGGAGTTATTTAGAATTCAGCAAATAATAAATGAATTCGTAAATAAATTAGTGATGAATCGAACTGAATTGATCGCAAAAGAAATCGTAAAGAATTTTATGAATTCTGGTGGTGATGATAATGGCAACAATTGAAAAGCGTAATAATTCCTATCGAATTACAGTTGCTTGCGGTTATGATGTCAACGGTAAGCAGATACGCCGCCGTATGACTTACACACCCGATAAGGGTATGACTGCAAAGCAGATTGAAAAAGAAGTGCAAAGGCAGGCGGTGCTGTTCGAAGAAAAATGCCGCAGCGGTAATGTATTAGACGGCAACATTAAATTTTCTGCTTTTGCGGAATTGTGGTTTGCTGATCATAAAAAGGATTTACGCCCCCGAACATACGCACGTTATTTGTCAATGCTGCCCCGTATCAATGCGGCTATCGGTCATTTGCGCCTTGACCGCATACAGCCTTTACACCTCAGGCAGTTTTACGATAATCTATCAGAGGGCGGCATACGTCAGGACACAAAATACAAGTGCAATATTGATTTGTCGCAGTATCTTAAAGATAATAGTCTTTCCGCTGCGGAGCTGGCACGCAGAAGCGGTGTATCTTCCTCAACCGTAAACGCTATAAAACAAGGCGAGAACGTCAACGCTTGTTCAGCTAAGAAAATTTCGGAATATATGTACAAGCCGTTAAACAAAGTCTTTACCCCTGTGAACGTTGATAAGCCTCTATCGGCGCAGACGGTATTGTATCATCATAGGGTTATTTCGTCTATCCTCAGTACTGCAGTTGAATGGGGTGTTTTGTTTTCTAATCCCTGCGAACGCACAAAGCCGCCAAAAGCAGAGAAAAAAGAGCCAAAATTCTTAGACGAAGTTCAAGCCGCTGCATTGCTTGATTTACTTGAAACAGAGGATACACAAAACAAAACGATGATACGTATCTTACTGTTTACAGGCTTGCGGCGAGGGGAACTACTGGGGCTTGAATGGCATGACATCAACTTTGACACGAATACTATACAAATACGCAGAAGCTCGCAATATCTGCCCGACAGAGGAATATATGAAGACGGCGTTAAAAACGACACGTCCGACAGAGTCATGAAGATTTCTCAGAGCGCAGCAGAGGATTTGAAAACATGGCGAGCATTACAGAGAAAACGCGCTTTTGAAATGGGTGACAGGTGGCACAGCTCCGACAGGCTTTTCACAACAGATGAAGGTTTACCGCTGCACCCCGATGTACTTACAAGCTGGTTTACGGACTTTGTAAAAGCTCACAGTGATGTTTTACCCCCGGTTACTATACATTCGCTCAGACACACGAACGCTACTTTGCAGATAGCCGCAGGAGTACCGATTACCACTGTTGCAAAGCGTTTAGGGCACGCCAACACAGTAACCACAAGCAAGATATATGCGCACGCTATCAAGTCGGCTGATGAAGCAGCAGCGGAAACGCTGGACAATTTACTTAATCCGAATAGAAATAATATTGCAGGATAAAAGAAAAGGCTGTATGCTCCAAAGCAATAGGAACATACAGCTTTAAATTTTCGAATAGTAAGTAATTTTTTGGGGTGTGTATGGGGTGTAACGGGGTGTATAAACTCAAAAAAGGACTAAAGCATATCAAAGCCACAACCTAAAAAGGCGCATTATATAAGCCGTTTATTCTAATCAGATAAAGAATACTAAAACATGCAATTAGCATTCGTAATGCGCAGGTCGGGGGTTCGAGTCCGTTCACCAGCTCCATAGATTTCGGCTTAAACTCTGTGTTTGAGCCGAATTTTCTTTTTATCCTCACAAATAAACGGCAGATCACTAATTTGTGATACTGCCGT
>ONAH01000095.1 GCA_900315715.1 uncultured Eubacteriales bacterium | reverse complement strand
GAAGTGGATAGATTTTGTCACTACCTTCTGGCACTGCGACTGTATTAACCTCGTCAGTGAAAAAGCGTTTACTGAGCGTTACCGTAAATGGTGTAAGCGTATGGGGTACCATTTTACGATAGCGAAAGCGCTCGATCTGTACGCAGGCAGCTGCGGTCATATCACGACCCTGCCAAAGAACAGCAACACGAAACTGCTCATCACTACTGCCGCCAAGCAGCTCACCTCTTTCAAGTGTCAGGTAGCCGCCTTAAAGGCAGAGATCATCTCTCTGGCTAAGCAGCTTCCCTAATACGATCCCGTTATCGGAATGTATGGTGTCGGCGAGATCTCCGCCGCTCAGTTAATGGCTGAGATCGGTGATATCAGGCGTTTTCCAAATCGAAACGCTCTCGTTGGCTTTGCAGGTGTTGATCCGATCGTTGAAGAATCGGGCAAGGACGTTTCAAAGAGTCACCCGACCTCTAAAAGAGGCTCTTCTCATTTGCGAAAAACGCTGTTTCAGGTTATCAGTACATATGTAAAACGTGCACCTGCCGATGAACCTGTCTACCAATTCATCGTCAAGAAACGTTCCGAGGGCAAACCCTACTATGTTTACATGACTGCTGCCGCAAACAAATTTCTTCGCATTTACTATGCCCGTGTCAAGGAATGCTTAGCTGATTAAACAATTTCGGATAAAATTTGATCAATAGATTTAGGCTGAAAAATTTTTCCTGTTTTTCGGCTTACTTTGCTATACCCATTTTTATTCAGAAGAAAAAATTTTAACTTTTTTCATTTTAGGTCTTGACTTTTATTTGCAAGACTCCTACATTCTCATTTTCTGCGCCTTGTGTGGTATCTATCCAGAATTCAGGTGCAAGGAAATAATATGTGAAAGTATCGTTGGTATTGTTATCCTCTTTAGTTCCCGTATCATTACCGAAATTCTCAACTTTGCCCTCAGTTTCTCCGAAAAACTCTGATACAAGATCACTATCATTCAGCTCAAGAAACTTTATTTTATTAAGATTTTTAAGGCACATGGAACCGTTATTATCTACATTCCATTTTGAAACATCATTAAACCAATCAATCTCACCGGTAAATACAATATCTTCTTCACTAATTTCCAAACTCGCTGCTGCTCTTTTATAGAATTCCTCATCCTTCGTTTTTAAATAATTAAGCATTTCTTCGAAAGAACGTTCATCCTCATAACGCATTGTCATATCTGTATCCAGACGCTCAAAGTACGATAATCTGTCGGCTTCTTCAATAAAGCACAGTGCATAATCCTCCTGAACAGCCTTGATTTCGTCCGAACCAATTCGCAGAAAGGCTATTACATTGATTGGGACGAAGTCGTTATCATAGATGTTATCAAGTACTTGCTGAAGATAGTTGTTGTACTTTGGGTGACTATTGTTATCGGCAAAAGCAACAAATACACCTGCGAATGCAAGAATAAACGAGCACCAAATACTGATTGCTGTTTTAAAAAACTTTTTCATAAAACCTCCCTGCCTTTCTTAAATATTTTATTGTTCTGTAAAATGCGGTAAATCAAAGGACGGTTCAAATTAACATAAATCATTCTATCCCAATTATATTATAATTTACGTCTGTACACAATATACAAATGTTATAATTATCGTTTTTTTAATTTAATTTTTTAGGCATACTATAGAATATTATTATGAATAATTACAAATACAATAGTATTATAAAATGATAATATGCAAGTATTATTAAATATCGCTTGCAAAACGATTATCGTTTAATAATGTTACAACGCTCAGTTTTAGAGCGCTTTCTTAACCTTTTGTTGAAGCAATTCTTTTCTTTTTTCCATGCTTTTTCATAATTATTACCGCTGTGCAAATTGCCGCAACTGATATCGCTCCAGTAATCATCGCCCATATCGGAATATCGGCTGCATTATACTTTTTAAAAAAAGCAATCTTGCCGCCGTTCTCCATATCAAATACTATATAACTTCCGTCTTTTTTGTAATCTAAACCACTCCATTTTCCATTGGAGTACATATACAAATTGCCCTTTTCCGCCATTTTCATTCGTATTTTCAAAATACTGTCGGCATCGTTAATTCTGAGTGTATACATTCCGACAAGCGTTCCTTTTTCTCCTTCAACAGAAATATCTTCCGTTTCGGATACCACTTTAAGCTCCTGACCGTCATAAAAATTACCCTCCGCAAGAAATAGCGGTATTTCCTCGTTTGTTGAGATAGTTGTTTTAGGTTCTTTGTACTCACCCTCAACTGTCTGACTGTAATAAATATGACTGTTATCAAAATCGTTCCATTTCCAGTATAACGTACCTTTTCTCTCTATTTTCGGCAACTCTTCAATACTTCCGCCAAATTCTACATCTTTGACAGCCACTGTTTTACCTTCTGCAACAAATGTGACGGTTATTTTTTTGAACCATTCGGGAACATCGGACAACTGTATCATTTCATTATAGCTTATCGGTTCCGCACTGCCTGCATAGCTGATTCCGTCAATACCGCCTACATCGTTTTCGACAAATACACAGTCCTTAACATTCCCGTTTGCTTTTCCCGCGATTGATCCGCAGTATTCTTTTTCACTCTTTACGTAAGAATATGAACGGCAGCCAGTAATATCGCCACCTTCCCCTGCAATACCCCCGACATATTTATCACCGTAGAGCAAACACCGTGAATAAGAGTCTGATATAATTCCAAGGCTGTTTCCAGAAACGCCACCGCAGTGATCTCCACCATACACAGATCCAGAGCTTTCGCAGTTTGCAACTATGCCGAAATCTGAGTTTCCTATAACACCGCCCGCACAATCTTTTTTAGCGTGAATATCGCTTGTGCTTGTGCATTCCGATACTACAGAAAACACAACATATCTTGCCTTTTGAAGCATATATGCAGGTAGTTTAAGTTTATCCTCAACGTCTATATCTACCTCACAGGCAATATTACCTGCAATTCCGCCAACATTTGTTTCGGCGGATATATCACCGTGATTAATGCATGATATTATTACTCCGCTGCTGTATTTTTCTTTGTCAAGTGACGACAGATCAGTCTGATATTCTGTTTGCAGCTGAATATCATCGCTATCAGATGAAATGAAAATATCTGTAAGTGACGAACAAGAGTCGATTACTCTCTCTGCATCTTTTTT
>ONAH01000199.1 GCA_900315715.1 uncultured Eubacteriales bacterium | reverse complement strand
GCAAGCGGATTATACGGCAGCACATTCTTTTTCATGTACTCCTCAATATCATCGGAGAGAGGGATAATTTCGGTATCGCTTGCACCCTTGACCGGCAGCGGCTTTCCTTTTTTTAGGATAATCTCGCCGTTTTCGTCTGTTTGAGATGTTTCAACTGTTACTTTTGTAAACCCAAAATATGTGTTGTCAAATATTTTGGATTCAACGACGAGACTGCCGTCTGTGTATTCTTCGTCCTTAAATTCCATATATGCTTGCATAATAAGGTCAATACATTTATCGTCAAGGTCAACACGCTTGTTTCCGATATTCTTGCGTCGCTTAACGAAACATTTCGATGCGTCGATGAGCTGTACTTTACCAACACGATTTGCAGATTTACCCTTTGTAATCAACCATATATATGTAGAAATGCCCGTGTTGTAAAACAGGTCTGTCGGCATCTGAACTATTGCCTCGACCATATCGCTTTCAAGCACGTAACGGCGTATTTCAGAAGCACCGCTTCCGGCATCGCCTGTGAATAATGACGAACCGTTCTGAATGATTGCCATGCGTCCGCTGCCATCTTTGAGCTTTTTTATTCCGTTGAGCATGAAGAGCATTTGACCATCGGAAATAGCAGGAAGACCGGGGCCGAATCTGCCGTTGTAGCCTTCTTTCTTTGCTTCTTCTTCAACCTTTGTTTTTTCGCGTTTCCAGTCGATACCGAACGGCGGATTGGATATGATGTAATCGAACTCATAACCGCTGAATTTGTCATCGCTGAGCGTATCACCGTATTTCATACCCGAAGCATTGTTTTTGGTAGACTTGCCGCCTTTGATGAGCATGTCCGCCTTTGCTATTGCGTATGTTTCGGGGTTGAACTCCTGCCCGAAGCAGGTAAGGTTTGCATCACTGCTTATCTCTTTCAATCGTTCTGTCAGGCAGCCGAGCATCTGTGATGTACCCATAGTCATATCGTATGCGGTTTTCGTGCAGCCGTTTTCTTTTATTTCGTCCTTTTCGGGTGCTATCAGCAGCTCTGTCATGAGGTAGATTATATCTCGGCTTGTGAAATGGGCTCCGGCTTGTTCGTCATAACTCTCGGAGAATTTTCTGATAAGCTCCTCAAAAATGTAGCCCATATCAGCAGAAGTTATTTTGTCGGGAGACATATCACCCTTTGCGGAAACAAATTCCTGTATCACGACGAACAGCACATTTCCCTCTGTCATTGTACTTGCCTGGTCTATGAATTTGAAGTTGGATATAATATCGAGAACATTATCGGAAAAGCCTTTCAGGTAAGCTTCAAAGTTTGATTCTATATTGTCGGGGTCGGCAACCAGTTTTTTGAAGTCGAACTTGCTTGTATTGTAAAAAGGATAACCCGCAGTTGTACCAAGAATACCGTCGCGAGCTTGACCTTCGACTTTCATTTTAGCAAGTTTTTCATTCATCTCGATAACGGCTTGCTTCGTGGGTGCAAGAGCATCGTCAAAACGCTTTAGAACGGTCATAGGCAAAATAACCTTGCCGTATTCGTGAGGCTTGAACAGTCCGACAAGGTGTGTTGCGATTTCCCAGATAAGATTTGCTTTTTCCTGAATATTGATGCTTGTCTGCTTTTGTAATGAATTAATTGACACTGTGTTTCACTCCTTATATATAGTTGATAGACTGTTGTTCCTGTAATGCCTTTTTGAAATTGGATTTTGATATTTTCAGCTCATTTGAGCCAAGTCTTATTACTTTTGGGTACCCGTTGCCTTTTTCCATGTCTGCGATTGCACTGCTGCTGTCGCCCTTGCCTGCCGTACTATGAGGCATAGCACCCACTATTACAAGCCTGTAGTCGGGATTATACTGCAGCTTCGAGAATGGATAGCTTACGATTTGTTTATAGTCCAAACAGAACTCAAACCTGTCTTTATCAAGTCCGAGACTCTTTACAATGCCGAGAAGATCATGTTCCTTTACTTGTGAAGAGCCGAGTACTACGATTTTTCCTTTTCTGTATGTATCATAGAAAGTGTCACTGCTAAGAGGTTCATTTTCTATTAAATTATGTAATCCCCATGAATCAAGTAAATTGTCCAGTTCGTCCATTCTATTGGCAAGAATTATTTTTTCTGTTATTGTGTCAATAAGTTCTTCAAGTCTCTCGGAATTAAGCACGGTAATCACCCCTCACTATCCAACAGGGTTCTTTTTTTATCCAAAACACGTTGAATCTTGCGTTTTAGAATAGCGTATTCATCAAGTGCCGCCTGATATTTCAGAGCAATTCT
>ONAH01000201.1 GCA_900315715.1 uncultured Eubacteriales bacterium | reverse complement strand
TGTTCTCGTACCATTTTCAAATGCTAAATGCTGTTCGTAACCTGTTCTTGCACGATCAGCTAAACTTGATCCATTTTGTTTACCGTGCTCCGATATAGAATGACCGTATTTACTACCTGTACCGGGATCAAAATTAGCACTTGTGGGACACCTTGAATTATGAACGGCAACCTGTGATTCGCTTACAAAATATGTATGAAAATCAGCTACGCTGAAATTATATACATTAACTGGTGCTTCGAGTATCACATGTTGAATCTTTTCGATAACAACATATTCGCCATTTAATGTGAAGAGTTCATCCCCGGCTTTAAGGTCAACTGCTCTTGTAAAACCTTTTTTGGGAACATAAAATGGGTGATCGAGAGTTGTTCTTATTATATCTCCATTGACTTCAATATCGATCAGTTTACTGCTTTGTTTTACAAACACATCCTCTACTTGCTTTTCAGATATTTCAAGTGTGTTCGGATTAAAACTGTATACCATTGTATCACTCGTGATATTCTCAATAGGAGTTAATCCCATTGTTGTAAATACCAGTGTTCCAGCAACAAAACATTTACCGCCTAATCCAGTTTTATTTATTGCATCTGTTACTGCCTCTTTAAGCTTATTAATCTTGTTACCAAGAAGTTTTGAAGCTATACTTAATGTTGCAAAAGCAGCTACCTGTATCCCAAGTTCCTGTAAATAGTATATATTTCCCGTTGCTTCATACATTCTGTAAAGATTATACATCTCTACTACAGCGCATGTCAACAGAATTAATTCTGTTATTTTAATTGCAACTCCGATAAAACCTACCCATCCACAAGGGCATACAGCCAGCATTGTCGTTGTCAAAACCAACCACTTTACCATCTCATATGCACCTTGCAGTACAGTAAATATATACTCACATATCATCTGTCCAACGGTCATTGAACCGCCGGAAAGCCCACCGGATATCATATAACCACAAGCACAGGTATCAGGATCAAGAATCATATATCCTGCACCTGACCATTGATTTATTGTTATTTCTTCCTCGGGTATAATAACTATTCTGCCAGAGTTTACTGATGATCTTATATCATTTTCTATTTGCTCGGAAACATTAATTGCATCAAGCTCGGTCGCTAAATTTTCCTTAGATATAACATGGATTGGAATATCATTATTGACTGCATATTCAAATGCTTTAATTGTAGATACAGATTCTACACCTGTAGCTTGTTCAAGAACACCATGTTCCATTGCAGAAGCATATATACCTGCCTGAAGCATAAATGTCTTTTCGTCGTCACTATTGTTTTCAAGAGAAACAACACTGTGAGCATCGTGACCTATATCAAGGAATATTCCGCCTTCATTCAATTCTGACGGTCTATTAAAAGTATATACAACGTTTACTTTAAAACCTACAATACCTACACTCATGTCACGAGCAGCAACTACATTGTACTGACCCGACATAATTGCGTTATAAGAATCAAGTTGAGAGAAATATGCTTTTGCAACCGTATCAAGCATTTCTCCCATCGCCATATCAGTATATATATTAGCTTCCGATACGACCTGTTTTAACGCTTCCATCTGATCATACGATCTCTGCAGTCCGTTTACTGAAATTGTTCCATAATCAAGGGCGATACAATATATTCCGCCTGCTACAATTGAATTTTCGACCGAACTGTCGTTATTATTATTCGAGGCATTATGTATATTGATTTTATATTTCTGTAAATAACCGGCATTGCATAAAGCACCCTCTGATACAACTTGGCCGTCAATAATAAGCTGAGGTTTAAGTTTTAAGAGATATGCAGGGGTATTAAATAATCCTCCATACTGTTCCAAAACATCCGCGTCTGCAGAAGTTGCCGGAGCATAAGCCAATACTACACGCTTGCCATATATATTTGGAGTATACAATACTGTATTTATTGACTGTGACTCTATGAAATTCAAATTAGAAGCTGAATTTCCGAAAAGAGAGAACGAAATACTATCTGTCAAATCTAACGGGATATCATCAAATGAATCCAATTGGTCAGTAATACTATAAGGAAGCGTAAGCGGAAGATAACCCAAATCTTCATATACGATCTCACGACCACCGAAGGCCTCATCTCGATTGGCTTCTCCATTTATCAAAGCCCCAAGCATAAACTGTTATCTCATAATCACCGACTTCACAGTCAAAATCGTAGTTTGTAAGATATCCGTCAAAGA
>ONAH01000202.1 GCA_900315715.1 uncultured Eubacteriales bacterium | reverse complement strand
AGCTTCACTGTCAACCGTCAGCAGCTACCTTGGAGCCTCTGTGCGAAAGTGCAGCGTATATCTGCGTTAAGGATAAAAGAGTGATGTACATAATATTTGTACATAATACGGGTGGTACCGCGGTAATTTATCGTCCCATAAGGCTTTTTGTCTTATGGGGCGTTTTTTAGTGCGGAGTCTGGAGCAAGGTTTGATTTGTGACTAAACGTTATTCATAATCTCCGGATTCTCAGCCATAATATCAAAAGGAGAGAGTTAATATGGAATGGACAGGACTTAACGAATTAAGAGAGAAATTTTTATCTTTCTTTGAATCAAAGGGTCATCTTAGATTAAAGAGCTTTTCGCTTGTTCCGCCAAAGGACGATACAAGCCTATTGCTTATTAATTCGGGTATGGCACCAATGAAGAAATATTTTACGGGAGAGGTAACACCGCCAAGAAAGCGTGTTACAACGTGTCAGAAGTGTATCAGAACACCTGATATTGAGCGTGTAGGAATTACGGCGCGTCACGGAACATACTTTGAAATGCTTGGCAACTTCTCATTCGGAGATTACTTCAAAGAAGAAGCAACAACATGGGCATGGGAGTTCTTTACGCAAGTGCTTGAAATGCCTAAAGAGAAGCTGTACTGCTCAATCTATGAGAATGATGAGGAGGCTTTTGAAATCTGGACAAAGAGAAGAGGCGTTGACCCGTCGCATATCGTAAGACTTGGAAAAGAGGATAACTTCTGGGAACACGGTTCAGGCCCTTGCGGTCCTTGTTCAGAGATTTACTTTGACAGAGGAGAGGACAAAGGCTGCGGCAAGCCTACTTGCGGCGTTGGCTGTGACTGTGACCGTTATGTAGAGGTATGGAACCTTGTATTTACACAGTTCGACAGTGACGGCAAGGGAACATATACTCCGCTTGACCACCCGAATATTGATACGGGTATGGGACTGGAAAGACTTGCGTGTGTAATGCAGGGCGTTGACAACTTGTTTTTGGTAGATACCGTACAGAATATAATGAAGCATATAAGCGAAATTACAGGTGTGAAGTACGGCGCAGACGAAAAGAGCGATATTTCACTTCGTGTAATAACAGACCATATTCGCTCAACTACATTTATGATAAGCGATGGTGTAATGCCGTCAAATGAGGGTAAGGGCTATGTATTAAGACGTTTGCTCAGAAGAGCGGCACGTCACGGAAGAATGTTGGGTGTGCATGAGCCGTTCCTGTATAAGGTTTGCTCAACCGTAATCAAAGAAAATGAGGGTGCATATCCGGAACTCAGAGAAAAAGAAGAGTTTATCACAAAGCTTATCAGAACTGAGGAGGAGAACTTCAGCAGAACTATTGAGCAGGGTATGTCACTTCTTGAAAAGCTCATGGATTCGGCAGAGAATAACATAATATCCGGTGACGACGCATTCAAGCTCAGCGATACATACGGTTTCCCGATAGACCTGACTAAGGAAATAGCCGCAGACAGAGGAATTCAAGTAGATGTAGAGAGGTTTAAAGAACTTCTTGCCATACAAAAGAAAACTGCAAGAGAAGCAAGAAAGAACGCAGGTGCAGACGCATGGGTAAGCGACGCTACCGACCTCTCCGATATCGCAAAGACAGAGTTTACAGGATACAGCGATTACAAAAACGCAGCAGAGGTTATTGCGCTTATAAAGAACGGTGAGAGAGCAGATGCCGTATATGAGGGCGACGAAGTAATCATTATACTTAACAAAACACCGTTCTATGCCGAAAGCGGCGGACAGACAGGAGATACGGGAGTTATCGTGTGTGACGATTTCACCGCAGAGGTGCATAACACAACAAAGGATAACAACGGTATCATATTCCATACATCAAAGATTATTAAAGGTATGGCAAGTGTTGGCACAAATGTTAGTGCTGAGATTGACGTTATCAGACGCAACGACATTATGCGTAACCATACTGCGGCTCACCTTCTGCAGGCAGCTCTCAGAGAAGTTCTTGGAACACACGTTCAGCAGGCAGGTCAGCTTGTAACGGACGATAAGCTGAGATTTGACTTCACGCATTTCTCTGCAATGTCTGCGGAGGAACTGCAAAAAGTTGAAACTCTTGTTAATACAAAGATACTTGAGGGTATTGACGTAACAAGTATTGAAATGCCGATAGAGGAAGCAAGAAAACTTGGAGCTATGGCACTTTTCGGTGAGAAGTACGGCGATGTTGTAAGAGTAGTAAGCGTAAGCGATTTTTCGGTGGAATTCTGCGGCGGTACTCATGTTGACAATACCTCAAAACTGGGACTTTTCCATATTCGTTCGGAGGCGTCTGCTGCGGCAGGAGTCAGAAGAATAGAGGCAGTTACAGGTTCCGGAGTGTTAAGCTATATTAGAAATACAATTTCTATCATTTCTCAGGCAGCGGATAAGCTGAAGGTTTCAAATCCGTGGGAGCTTGTAGCAGGCTGTGAGAAGGCTGCCGAAACTATCAAGGAAAAAGATAGAAAGATTGAAGAACTCAACAACAAACTTGCAAACGGTATGATTTCCGGCATAATTGCGTCGGAAAAGAACGTAAACGGTGTAAGCTTGTTTACAGGAAAGCTTGAGGACGTATCGGCAGATATGCTCAGAGGTATCTGCGACAAGATTACATCAAAGTATGAGAATGCGGTTGTTGTGCTTGCAGGTGTTGGCGACGGAAAGGGTACGTTCTGTACGGCTTGTACAAAGAACGCTGTGAAGAACGGCGTTAAGGCAGGACCGGTTGCAAAGGCTGTTGCACAGGTAACAGGAGGCAACGGAGGCGGTAAGCCCGAAATGGCTATGGCAGGAGCTAAGGACATCACAAAGATAGACGAAGCACTTGCACAGGCTTACGGCATTGTTGAGAGTATGATTAAGTAATATATCGGTTGGCAGGGGCAGAGCTTGCTTTCAGCGGCTTTGTCCTTTGCGTATATGGTTTTTTAGTTTTAATGGAACGGTGTATGATGTTTAATGTTTGATATTCGTTTGGTGAGTGGCAATATTTGAATAATTTATATGATGAAAAAATTCCGGAAGCTTTAAGTTTTTAATGCTAACCGGTTTTAAGTGTTCAAGATAAAAGATAATTAAATCGGAGGATTTAATATGAACAATAAATATGAGGTGTTATCTCCTGCGGGAGATTTGGAGTGCCTTATATCCGCTGTGAATTTCGGAGCGGACGCAGTGTATCTTGCAGGAAAGCAGTTCGGTATGAGAACAGCCTCAAAAAACTTTACGGACGAACAGCTTGCACAAGGTATAGAGTATGCACACGACAGGGGCGTTAAGGTATATATAACATGCAACACGCTGCCCAGAAGCAATGAACTTTGCGAACTGCCGAAATTTATGGAAACGGCTCAGTCGCTTGGTGCAGATGCATTTATAATAGCTGATTTGGGTGTAATGGAGTACGCAAAGCGATATGCCCCGAAGGTAGAGATACATATGTCAACACAGGTGGGTATTGTGAACTACGCAACGGCTAACGCTCTCTATAATATGGGAGCAAAGAGAGTTGTGCTTGCAAGAGAGATGTCAATTGCCGAAATAGCACAGCTTAGGGCGAATATTCCCGATGATTTGGAGATAGAGGCGTTCGTACACGGTGCGATGTGCGTATCTTTTTCGGGAAGATGTATCATATCAAGCTATATGACAGGCAGAGATGCTAACAGGGGCGACTGTGCACAGCCGTGCCGCTGGAAGTATCATCTGTATGAAGAAAACAGGCAGGGACAGTATTTCCCGATAGAAGAGGACGATAGCGGAACATATCTCTATAATTCAAGAGATTTGTGTATGATAGAGCATATTCCAGAACTTTTGGAGGCGGGAGTTACAAGCCTTAAAATTGAGGGCAGAGCAAAATCTGCTTACTATACATCGGTAATTACCCACGCATACAGCAGTGCTGTTAAGGATTATGTGAGAATGGGAAAGGACTACACTCTTGCACCGTGGATAAAAGAGGAAGTAAATAAAATCAGTCATCGTGAGTATAATACCGGATTTTTCTTTGGACATGAGCCCGGACAGGTAACGGGTAACGGCGGTTACATCAGAGAGTATGATGTTGTTGCGATGTGTGAGGAGAGCGGAGAGGATTATAATATAATTACTCAAAGAAATAAATTCTACACAGGCGATACTCTTGACGTTCTTCCTCCGAGAGGAAAATCGTTTCTGGTAACTGCAATAGAAATAAAGAACGAGGCGGGCGAAACAGTAGAAAGTACTCCGCACGCCATGGAAAAACTTTACCTAAAAACCGAAAGAGAGATACCGAAGGGTTCGTATCTGAGGAAAAAAAGAGGGTAAACGAATAATTGTATTCGACAACAGAATATACTCAAATTTTTATCAATCAAGCCTTACAATAATAGTAGGGCTTGATTTTTTTTTGTAAGGAGAAAGATGAATGTGAAGATAATTTATGAAAAGAAAATTCTTACCGTACAGCTTTCGGGCGAAATAGACCACCACAGCGCAAGAAGTATCAGACAAGCGGTTGACGCAGATATAGAAAAATACCGCCCAAAAATGCTTGTGCTTGATTTTGGCAGGGTGAAGTTTATGGACAGTTCGGGGATAGGGCTGATTATGGGACGATACAGAATGATGAGGCTTGTAGGGGGAGGAGTACGCATTGACAATGTGCCTGCACATCTTGATAGAATAATAGCGTTGTCCGGAGTACGGCAGATTACGCAGTAAGAGGTGATAATATGAATATAATAAATGAAATGACGCTAAGTTTTTCGAGCAGGAGTATGAATGAGAACTTTGCAAGAACAGCCGTAAGTGCGTTTGTGCTTCCGCTTGATCCGACGATAACGGAATTGTCAGACATAAAAACTGCCGTATCGGAGGCGGTCACAAATTCGATAATACATGGATACGAGTACGGGGAGGGAACAATATCAATAAACGCAAAAATATTCGATAACGGAAAAATATTGATAAAAATACGTGACAAAGGAAAGGGTATTGAGAACATATCACAGGCGATGGAACCGTTGTATTCGACTGTTGGCGGAGAACGTGCGGGGCTGGGGTTTGCGGTAATGCAGAGCTTTATGGACAAACTAAAGGTTACGTCAAAGGTTAATTGCGGAACTACCGTAACCATGGAAAAGTACATAATAAGACGAGGCAGGGCAAAGTCCGATGACGACAACCCGTGACCGCACTGCAAGCGAGAACATGGGGCTGGTACATTCGATAGCTCAGAGGTTTAAGGGGAGAGGGATAGAATACGATGACCTTGTCGGGGCAGGGTGTGTGGGACTGGTAAAAGCAATAGACAGGTTTGACGAAAACAGAGGGTTGTGTTTTTCGACGTATGCAGTACCGCTGATAATGGGAGAGATAAAGGGGCTTTTCAGACAAAGCGGTGCAGTAAGAGTAAGCAGAAGCCTGAAAGATATTGCGCTGAAAGCCTCACGCTATACTGAGGAGTATGTAAAGCGTACGGGACAGGAACCGTCTGTATCAGAAATAGCGCAGGGTATAGGTGCAGACGCAGAACATACAGCAGAGGCGTTATGCGCTTGCAGACAGCCGTTGTCGCTTACGATATCAGACGAAGCAGACGATGATACACAGCTTGATATACCCACAGAGTCGCAGGAGGAACGGCTGTCAGAGAAACTTAGCTTATATCAGGAATTGTCAACACTGTCAAGCGATGACAGGGAAATAATCGAACTCAGATATTTCAGGGAACTTACGCAGTCACAGACCGCAAGAGTTATTGGAACATCACAGGTACAAATTAGCAGACGGGAAAAAAAGATACTTAATAAGCTTAAAGAAAAGTTGTCATAGATTATATAAAGCCTTTCCGTTAGTAGCGGGAGGGCTTTGTGGTTTTTTGAAGATAATATCAGATGTTTTAAGCATGAGCGTCAAGCGTTTTATGCAGATTTGAATGATGCGGAAAGTCAAAATGTATATTAAGAAAAAACACTATTGTTTGAGTAGGTATTTTATACAAAATAAATATGAATAGTTTATGAATGTTTTTCTTGAAATGTCAGAAATGGTATGGTATAATAGGTATTGTAATTTAAACTCATTTTATCAGGAGGGTTAAACAATGAAAAAATCCATATCATTAATACTTTGTTTTGTACTTGCATTAAGCTGTATTTTCTCTTCAGTAGTAACAGCAAGCGCAGATACAAAACCAAATTATGTTGCGCTTGTACTTGACGTATCCTATACTATGGATATAGGTCATCCGAAATCAAGACTTGATTCCCAGAAGGAAGCAGCAAAGAGCTTTTGTAAAACAACACTTAGCACAGAAGGCAATAAAGTAGCGATAATTACTTTTGCTTCAGGAGCAAAGGTATTATGCGGATTTACAAATGACATTGATGAACTCTGCGGAAAAATAGACACAATTATGACTACCGGAGCAACATACTTCTCCGCTGCACTTGAAACAGCAAATGAAGTTCTTGATAAAGAAGAGGCAAAGGGTGTTTCATTCCAGAGAAATATTGTACTCTGCTCAGACGGTACACCGCTTGGCGGCAAATCGCTTGAAGAGTATGTTTATACAAAAGATGACAACTCATACTACTACAATGCAAATTATGCTCTGAAGTATGACAACGAAGAAATAAAGCCTAACACAAATGTTTATACAATCGGTTTTTATGAGTCTATGAGTGGTAAAGAGCTTGAGTTTGCAAAGAGATTTATGAAAGATCTTTCTACAAACGGCAGTGTTGTCGTAGATAACGGCGATGATCTTGTTGATGCGTTTGAAAATACAGCGTCAACAATTATTACGGTAGATACACCGGATACACCGGATAAACCGGATTCTCAAGTCATTACAACAGGTTCTGAGAGTTCAAGCAACACATCAAGCAATAGCTCAAGCAGCTCATCGTCAACAGGCGGCTCTTCAAACAACAAGTCGGGCAATACAGCAAATTCAACTCCTGCTGCATCTGCACAGACTGTTACATCTGATACAGTTTCCACAGGCGACAGCAGCGTATCATTTGCATTAGTTCTTTCGGTATCACTTATAGCGTTTGCGGTTATAGTTTTTACTGCAAGAAAGAAAGAAGCAGAATAATACAATAATAATTAAGCTCCCTTAATCGGGAGCTTTTTTCAAGTGTAATATATATTTATTATAGAGAATACACAGGGTATGTAAAGCCCGGCGGTATATAAGGGTATAGTCGGGTTAATAACAACGTAAGAACATGATAAAGCCAAAATAAGCCGTACAAAGGGAAAAATCCCGATTGTACGGCTGTTTTTATATTAATTATTATTAGCGGTAATGTTTGGCTGATTGTTGTCCCTTACACGAACGGCTTCTTCGTCCTCATGTCTGATCTTTCCACGCATGATTTTTCCGCTGTAAGTTTTCGGCAATTCGTCAACAAACTCAATAACTCTTGGATACTTATAAGGTGCAGTAGTTGCTTTAACGTGGTTTTGCAGTTCCTTTTTAAGCTCCTCTGACGGGGTGTATTCCTTTTTGATAACGATAGTTGCCTTTACAACCTGACCGCGTACGGGATCGGGAACGCCTGTAATAGCACATTCTACAACGGCGTCATGCTCCAGCAAAGCACTTTCTACCTCAAAAGGACCTATTCTGTAACCTGAGCATTTAATAACATCGTCGTTTCTGCCGATAAACCAGTAGTAACCTTCGCTGTCACGCCATGCCATATCGCAGGTGTTGTAGTATTTGCCAAGGAGCAATTCGTCGGTCATTTCCTGATTGAGGTAATATCCAGTGAACAGTCCTACGGGTGGGTTGTTCTTGACGTCCATGATGCATATAGAACCTTCTTCGCCGGTTGCGACTTCGTTATCGTCGTGGTCAAGAAGTTTGATATCGTATATCGGAGAGGGTTTGCCGGTTGAGCCTATCTTGATATCGTCCCACTGGAAATCCGCAAGGAGAACAGGGCCTTCCGACTGACCGAATCCCTGATAAATATTGTGTCCGGTAAAGCCGAACCATTTTGTATTAACTTCGGGATTGAGCGGTTCGCCGGCAGTACACCAGTGCTGGATTGATGAAAGATCAAAGCTTGCAACGTCCTCAAGGAGCATAAACCTATACATGGTAGGCGGTGCGCAGAAGGTAGTCAGCTTATATTTTTCCATCATGGAGAGCAGATTTTTTGGTACAAATTTATCCATATCATAGCCGAACACTACTGCACCGCAGATCCACTGACCGTAGATTTTGCCCCAGCCGAACTTAGCCCAGCCCGAATCGGTAACACTCATGTGGAGTTTGTTTTCCTGTACTTGCTGCCAGTATTTAGCGGTAATTATGTGTCCCAAAGGGTGCGAAAAGCTGTGCTGAATCATCTTGGGCATACCTGTTGTACCCGATGTAAAATACACAAGCATAATATCGTCTTTAGTTGTAGCCTGATCGCCTGTCGGACGTTCAAAGGTATCGGGGAACTTATCTATCTCATCTTCAAAGAACTCCCAGCCGTCACGCTTTTCGCCAACTACGATATGATGTTTAACGGTAGGCGAATCGGGGAGAGCAAGCTCTGTCTGAGTGAGAACGAAATCATCGTTTACACAAACGATAGCCTTTGCCGCGGAAGCGTTTGCACGGTAGATAATGTCTTTTTTAGTAAGCTGTAAAGTGCTGGGGATAATGATAGCACCGATCTTGTTGAGGGCAACGGAGCAAACCCAGTATTCCCAGCGGCGTCTGAGAATCATCATTACAACGTCGCCTTTTGAGATGCCGATACTTTTAAAGTAATTAGCAGCTTTGTTAGAAAGAGTGCTGATATCCTTAAAAGTAAAAGTTTTTTCTTCATTATGGTCGTTGCACCAAACAAGAGCTTTTTTGTTTTCGTCCTGTTTAGCCCATTCGTCAACAATGTCAAAACCAAAGTTGAAATTATCGGGAACATTAATGGTAAAGTTTTGTTTAAAGTCCTCATATGAATCGAAGTTGATACGAGGCAAAAATCTGTCCAATAGCATAATTATGCTTCCTTTCGTCGAAAAAGGTGTGATAGAAAATAAACCCGATCACACGGCAATTTGTGTATTCATGAGCTGTAAAAAATAGTAATAAACAATCCAATGATAATAATATCATACCTGAAATTCAGTGTCAAGAAATAAAACGAATGAAAATAAAAAGTTCATATCTTACTAACTTTTTCGAAAATAAAATTTTAAAAAAGCTTGACAAATCACAGAAACTATGTTATTATATATAAGCACTTGACAAACAAAGAGTTTGAAAAGAAAATAAAATAAAAAAGTTCTTGACAAACGCTTGAAGATGTGATATAATAATAAAGCACTGTTTGAGTGTGCGATAAGTATTCGCTGGTGTAGCTCAGTTGGTAGAGCAGCTGATTTGTAATCAGCAGGTCGGGGGTTCGAGTCCGTCCACCAGCTCTTTATT
>ONAH01000204.1 GCA_900315715.1 uncultured Eubacteriales bacterium | reverse complement strand
GAAACAGAAACAGATACCGCAACGGATAGTGCGACTGAAACCGACAGCACAGCATCGGATACCGATACAGCCGACACCGACAATAAAGACAATGGATACAAGGCAACTTTCAACTGTATCAATACATATGCAATAGTTTATTATACAGCAGACTCAACTGACGGTGTATTAGCATCGGAAGAAGAAGTATATGCAAGAAACGGAGTAACTGGTTTGATAGACAGTACAGGAGAGGGTGAAATAAACTTCGAACTGTACAATTACGGCTACATGATAGTTACCGACATAAGTATTGAGGGAGAATACAAAGAACTACTCACAGTTGACGTTAGTAAATTCCGTTACAGAATAACAGGTGTAAAGAGCGACCTTAAAATAAATGTCGAAGGATTTTACGGTGGAGTAATAGAATCAGATACCGAAAGTGAAGAAGATACAGACAGCGTAGAACCTTATGATATTCTTTCAATGGAAGAAGTACAGAATATGTTAGACGGTAATTTTGAGAAAGGTACACAGTTAGGCGATACATGGAAGCAAGGACTCAGAACAAAGAGTGAAAGTGTAGCTATTGAGAGCGGATCACGAACAGACGGTTCAAAGTGTTTGAAGTTAACAACAACGAGCGATTATGCTACATTTGCATATAATAGTCTGCATGGTTTAAAGCCGGAACATACATATAAGCTAACGGTAAAAGCATGGGGTAACATATCGGAGTGTGACGAACATCATAACGGTATATATCTTAATGTAGGACAGTTGTCGGGATTGGGAGCTCCGTATGTAGATGAAAACGGAAAGTCAATCAGCGGCTGGGGAGCATACTTTGATTGTTACAACAACTGGATACAAAAGGATTGTGATGTAACAACAATTACAGTCTATTTTGAATCGACAAGCAGAGGTCTTGCAGACATAGAGTGTGTATTGTGGGGCAAGGGCACAGCATACTTTGATGATATGACGATAGAAGAAATAGATTATGACAGTGAGCCACGTGACAAAACAAGAGTAATGACAGAGAACATAGGACTTGTGTTAATGAACAAAGATGTAGAAGGTCTTACTGTTGAACAGATGCAGGATTGGTGTAATGACGTAGAGTGGAGTTATCAGATGATGAACGACCTTATGGGAGTAGCTCCGTATAAGGGTGACAGAATATATTTGATATCAGTATATGAGCCATATATGACCGGGTTCCAGGCACTCAGCGGAAACAGAGTAATCAAATGGAGAGGCGATTACATGGGACCTGCTTGTGTAAGATACTGCAAAGAAGGAATATGGTCGGATGTAGCATATCATGAGATAGGACATCTATACGATTTTCTGGAAGAGTATAAATGGTGTTATTATAGTTCGGAAATGGGAGCAGAGTTCAGGAAACTTTACTGTCTGCTTCAGCATGGAGAAGGCAAATTCATGAACCATGGCTGGGGCAAGGAGTTGGCATACGATCAGTTGTTTGAGTACACAAAGAGCATAAGCGGAGAGTGCTACGATAAAACGATAGCGGTAAGAAGCGGAACAATGCATTATGACAATATGAACTATGTACTTACAAGAGCAGTAAATGCAGTCGGCTGGGATATAGCAAGGGATACATTCCATGGTTTTGCGAAATATTATGATCCACGCTACAATACAGGCAGAGCAAAGTTTGAGTATCTGATGATGTCTTTGCAGAGAAGTTACAACAAGAAGCACCCCGAAGCAACAGGTTCGGAGATATATGATACATTCCCGCAGGGTGAGTTTGATTATATAGGACAGCTCATGAACCCCACATCGGCAGAAGGAGAAAAAATCTGCAAGGTACAGTTTATAGATCCGGACGGAAAGAAGCTGTGGTTTGAGTTTGTACCAGAGAGAGAGGGAGCAAATCCACCGGTTCAGTCGGCGTCGGAAAAGTACGGTGCATTTACAGGCTGGGATATGGATATAACTAATATTACATCTGATATGGTAATAACAGCACAGTATGAGAACTACAAACCGTTTGGTTCAGCGACTATAACAACAGGCAGTGAAACCATATACGAGGGCGAATATGCGACAGTAAAGATAGATGTACCCGAAGCAGGCACGTATAAGTACAATATAATATGTATGAACGGATCCGAAACGATTTTCGAGAGTGGCTACACAGACAGCAATACAGCAAGTTTTATGCTGAGCAAAGCAGGGGAATGTGTAGTATATGCAAAGGTAAAGGCAGCTGACGGAACAGAGTATAATACACGGAAAAAGCAGTTCAATGCAGAGAAAGCGGTAGTTGTATATTACAGCGGATACTCCTCACCAAATATACATTATAAAGTTGGATCAGGTACATGGACAACACCGCCGGGAGTAAAGATGACAGCGAACAGCGATGTTTCAGGATATTCATTCAAATATGTAATACCGCTTGACGCAAATAGCACAACGGTAAAATGCTGCTTTAACGACGGAAATAATAATTGGGATAATAACGGAGAAAAGGATTACAGTCTGACCGAAGGAGCGGTAGGTGTAAAGAACGGAGTAGTTACTAAGCTATAATAAATCATAAAAAATAACAGGGCAAGGCTAAACGCTTTGTCCTGTTTAATTTTTGTTGATTAATCATATGTTGATAGAATATCCGCTGTGCAAAGCACATAGCTTATCGCCCATAATCTGTTTCATGATTTCAAAAGGAACAGTACCGGTGCAGTGTCCGCTGAAAAAAACGGTGATCATATCAGAGAGTAGATGTGCAGTTTGCATGATAGTATTTATTTCTTTTTGAGAATAAATGCCGTCCCGTTTCATCATATGGAACCCGCTGATAACATAATTCGGGTAATCGCCAAAAAGTTCATAATACCTGTCAAGTATATTTATGATACCGTTATGTGCACAACCTGACAATAAATAATGGTTTCCGTTTTGAGAAATAACAAGACACTGTTCATGAGAAAAATCGTCAGGGACTTTTGTTCCGTTTTTTTCACATAACAGTTTTTTGTTACCTTGAGGGTAGCATTTTCTTCCTGTAATATTAGAAAAAAGAAAGAGTTCATCATCAATAGTATGATTACCGTCAAGGGTAATAAGATCGGGCAAAGAAAGAATATCAGGATCAATACCGATATACCGTTCTCCGTTGAAATGAGGATCGGCAGCGGTTTTTTGCATATAAATCTTAGCGGTATTGTTACGTTTGCGAAAAGGCAGAATACCTCCCGAATGATCGTAGTGACCGTGACTGAGGATAAGGGTATCCACAAGAGAAAGATCAATTCCCAGTGCATCAGCATTATTGATAACAGCGTTTGTCTGACCGGAATCAACTAAAAGCTTGTGCTTTTCTGTTTCGACATAAATACATAGACCGTGTTCGGCGATATATTTATTATTTGGGCAGGTGTTTTCAACTAAAGTTACAATTCTCATATCAATGACTTGAACAATTATTACCGCAAGAGTGATTTTCGCCGTGATTATGGTTGTGATGATCGCAAGTAGCAGCACTGTTCTGTAAAAGAGAACCGGAGATATATCTCATAACAGCATTATCAGCGTTGCCGGTATTTCCGGCGTATAATTGAATACCTATTTCTGCCAAAGCCATTTGAGCACCTCCGCCAATGCCACCGCAAATCAAAACATCAGCATGAACCGCACTAAGAAACCCTGCAAGAGCGCCATGACCTGCGCCGTTAGTATCAACAATGATTGATGATGTGATATTACCGTCATCAACATCATACAGTTTAAACTGTTGTGTGTGACCAAAGTGCTGGAATATTTCGCCGTTTTCATAAGTAACTGCAATTCTCATAAAATGACATCCTTTATAAATAATTATAATATGTGGCACACGGTTTTTTAGAACAATAAAAAAACCGATATGAATGTAAAAGATCAACGTACAGTGTACCTTGTATGTTTACATAAGATGATTATACTAATGATAATTCTAAATGTCAAGTTTTATATTTATAGAATTAATGGTAGAAGTAGAAAGATTATGTATTGTAAAAAAGAAAATTAAGTATTGATTTTACATATTAGTTGTTGTATTATAAAATCATCATTATTATAAGTAAACTCATGATAATGATGAAAATATCAATTGCTTATTATATGGGGGTACGACTAATAACTCAGTATAATAAACAGAAAACTAAGTATTTAAGAGGTGCAAAATAAAATGGGTAAGAAACGTGTATTAATAAAGAGGGTATTACCGATAATGTTGATTTTTTCAACAATGTTATTGATGTGTGCCTGCGGTAAAACGTCAAACGATGAAAACCAGTCACAAACTCAAAGCATTACTGAACATACAGACGAAACGAGTTCTGTACAGGATTCGGAAGAAGAAACAGATAGTATGCAGGAGAGCACTGTACAGTCAAACAATAGCAGAGTAACAAGCAGTAAGTCTGAGAAAACTTCATCATCGCCTTCAAGTTCAAAGAAGTCCGGTGATACAAACTCAGCGAACAGTTCGAAGAAATCAACAGATACAGACTCAGCGAACAGTTCAAAGAAATCCACAAATACAAATTCTGCAGAAAGTTCAAAGAAAATAATAACATCAGAATCAGCAGTAAGTACAAAGAGCAATACCGAATCAAAATCCGATACGGTAAGCAGTTCATCGGAAAACACACAGACAGTAACATCAGAGAATAAGAATACTGAGCAAAGTGTAACCAGCCAGACGAGTGAAACAAATGAAGAAAACAATGATGAACAAACAGACAGTTCAGAGGTATCAAACGAATCAGAAAACACAGTAAGTTCTGAAACGGTAACAGAAAACTATTCAATGCCGGAGGTAGTAAGCCGACCGACAGAAAGAACTTCAGACAAAAAAATAGTAGTAATAGACGCAGGACATCAAGAACATGCAAATTTTGAATACGAACCGATGGGACCGGGTTCATCGGAAATGAAGATAAAGGTATCAGGCGGAACAAGCGGAGTGGTAACAGGTATTCCGGAATATGAGTTGACGTTGATTCTGGCACTTAAACTCCAGACAATACTGGAAGAACGCGGATATGAAGTAGTACAAACAAGAACGACACATGATGTAGATATAGGCAATATAGACCGTGCAAACGTGGCAAACAGTATAAACGCAGACGCATTTATCAGAATACATGCAAACGGATCCGACAGTTCATATGTAAATGGAGCGATGACACTTTGTCAGACACCATATAATCCATATAACGGAAATATATACGATGAATGTAAAGCACTATCAACTTACGTACTTGACGAACTTGTTTCAGCAACAGGCTGTAATAAACAGTATGTGTGGGAAACAGACACAATGTGCGGTATAAACTGGTCACAAGTACCTGTTACAATAGTAGAAGTTGGTTACATGAGCAATCCGCAGGAAGACAGATTGATGGCAACAGAGGAGTATCAGGATAAAATATGTGAAGGATTAGCGAATGGATTAGAAAAATTCCTTGAAACACAATAATCAATAAGTTAGTGAAAGTATAGAAAGTAATAAAAGAAGGCCCTGACGCAACCATAATAAAGGTAATAAGCGTTAGGGCCATGTTATTTGCAAATAGAAGTAGAAAAAGGCAAATTATTGTATGTTTTTCAGATAGTCCAAAAATTCCGAAGTTTTTGACCAGTATTTAATACCCCAGTTCTCAAAATTCCACTCTTCCATATAGTTATTGCATTCGTAGTCAATATAGTAAAGCAATCCGTTTTGGACTATGAAATTAGTCGGAAAATAATCAATATTCAAGCCGAAATTTTTTGCAAGTACAGCCATTTGACGTACCTGAATCAGAAACGGATCAACGGAAAGATCGTTTTTTACCATATCGAAGATGGTGTCACCGTCTATGAATTCTTTGATAATTCTTTCTTTTTCAAAGTCAATGTCAATCATTTTCGGAATTCTGATACCTGCATTAAGCAGTTTTTGGTAGTCATTATGTTCAGCTTCAATTTTGTTGCCGAAGTTGTAATATGAACATGGCTCATGGTGAATTTGTTTGAGAACAAACAGCATGCCGTCACGTTGTGCAAGATATGAATATCCACCCTTACCCTTGCCAAGCAGTTTGATTATAGAGTATTCCTTAGAATTTACATACATTGGTTTATCCATTTTTACATCTCCTTTTTAAGCACAGTATTAATAAATGATGTAAGAAGTATTCAGATGATTGAATACATTCAGACCGATTCAGAGAATTATTTTTCACTGCCTAAAAAATATTTAGAGTGAAGATAAAAGAAAACCGCTTAAATCCAAACGATCTAAGCGGTTAAGTCCGAGTGACTGGAGTCGAACCAGCGGCCTCTTGAACCCCATTCAAGCGCGCTACCAAACTGCGCCACACCCG
>ONAH01000205.1 GCA_900315715.1 uncultured Eubacteriales bacterium | reverse complement strand
TTGATGATAAGGAAGTAGGCATATCAGCGAAGTATCAAAATCACATAAACAAATATAACGTGATCTATTTAGATATCGCTGGATTTGTATCTGATGTAAGAAGACGAGACGGAAATATCAAAGGCGTAGTGAGAGAAATAGCAGAAGCTGTTCGTTTAGATCTAATCGCTGATTGTCCCGAATTGAAAGAACAAAACAAGCTGTCAAAATGTATGCTTGAATATGTTGAAATAACAGAAATGAAGTTTGTGTTCATCATTGACGAATGGGATGCGGTTATTAGAGAAGCAAAGAACGATTCTGCAACACAGGAAGCCTACTTAAATCTTCTTCGAGAATGGTTCAAAAACGGTAACTTCACATCAAAAGTTGTTGCGGCTGCGTATATGACAGGTATTCTGCCTATAAAAAAAGACGGTTCAGAATCGGCAGTTTCCGATTTTGATGAATATTCAGTACTCGATGCAGGCGAATTTGCGCTTTATGCAGGCTTTACTTTTACTGAAGATGAAGTTAAATATCTTTCTGAAATAAACGGAATTGATTATTCAAAAGCTGAAGAATGGTATGACGGATACACGTTTGGTACCGTTCATTCTGTATTCAACCCTTATTCGATAATGCAGGTCATAAAAAGGAAAGCTTTTAAATCATATTGGCGAAAGACATCTAAGGCGGAGTCTTTAAAAACATATGTCAGTATTAACATGGATGGCTTGCAAGAAAAGATAATTCGTTTAATAGCAGGTGAATCAATAAAAGTTTATACAGATGACTTTGAAAACGATTTTGAAACATTTAATTCGAGTGATGATATTCTGACACTTATGATACATTTGGGGTATCTTGTGTATGATCCCGAAACATCACAAGCTCGTATTCCAAACGAAGAGTTGAGGATAGAGTTTAAACGCCTTTTAAACAGACCAAGTAATAAACGATTATGCGATCTTGTAAGAGACTCCGAAAAGCTTTTGCAGGACACACTTAATGGCAACGAAACCGCTGTTGCAGATACAATAGCAAAAGTGCGTGAAACAAACTACGCACCTATGTTTTATAACAACGAGCAGGCACTCAGATATGTAATAAAGTTTGCGTATATCGTTTGCATTGATTATTATCTCAAAGTCGAAGAATTGCCGACAGGAAAGGGAATAGCAGACGTTGTATTTATTCCGAAGCGTGATACTTCTCTTCCTGCAATGATCGTTGAATTAAAATGGAACGAGAGTGCCGACAGTGCTATCGAGCAGATCAAAAATAAGAGTTATCCTTCTGCATTTACCGGTTATAAGGGAGAATTGGTGCTTGTGGGTATCAATTATAATGAAAAGACAAAAGATCATTCGTGCAGGATAGAAAGAAGAGAAATATAAACTGCACAGTACCCTACAAAGACGCATTGTATATTTTGAGATGTTCAATTGATCTTGTGGTATTGCCGATAGAAAACTGATATTGATAATAAAAAGTTGCAGACAGTCATAACAGCTGTCTGTTTTTTTGTATAAATTGCTTGAAAACTTGAAAATATTGTGATACAATATACGGTGTATATAGGATAATATACTTATCCGGAAAGGACGATCAAAATAAAAAATGCAAAAAAGCTTTTAGCCGCTGTGTTGAGTAGAATGCTTGTTTCAAGCTGTGCGGCAACACCCGTAAAAGCGGCGCAAACGGATAACACCGTCATATCCGAAAAAACAGTGACGGCGGCAAGCAATATCACCCAAAAAGACGACTCTACACCGATAATCGAAAGTGGAGTAACATTCGGTGACTATGAATACAGCGTAAACGAAGACGGCGAAACGGTGACTATCACACGATACAAAGGCAGCGATACCGTTGTTACCATACCGTCCGAGATAGACGGCAAAAAAGTGACGGCTATTGGCGGAAGTGCTTTTAGCGAATGCGCATCGCTTGCAAGCGTAACTATCCCCGATTCGGTGAAAACTATAAGCGACTATGCATTTAGGGGCTGCACATCGCTTACAAGCGTAACGATTCCCGATTCGGTGACAACGATCTACGAGTATGCTTTTGACAATACGCCATGGCTTAATAACTATCCGGATGATCTCGTAATAGTGGGTAATGGTATTTTGATAAAATATAAAGGTAATGATTTCGATGTAACTATCCCCGATTCGGTTACGACTATCATCGACGGTGCTTTTGTCCAATGCACAAGCCTTTCGGATGTGTATTACTCAGGCAGTGAAGAACAATGGAATAAAATTTCTATTGATAATTTTTTTAACGTCAGTTTGTATGACGCAAGAAAACATTATAACGCACACTATTCCGAAACACCTCTTGCAAACAGCAATTACAGTGTAACGCTTACTGTTGCAGAACCTATCAAAACAGATACACCCGATATGCCGAGCGACGCTATGTCAAAAGCAGATACAACAGAATACAAAATGACTTATGACAGTGAGAACGAAGTATTTGTATCGGATTATGTACCAAAAGTCGGAGATACCGTAACTGTTAAAGTAGCGCTTACAAAAACAGGCGAAATTGTCAAGGAGTACACACGTACATACGGAGAAAATGAAATACCGTCAGATACTGTCGGTGTTACCGTTAAGCTCAGAGAGATAGCTTTTAGTGGTGAGAACGGTACTGAGGAAACAGACCTCATTTTAACGATCGCAGCAACTGTAGAGAATAATAACACTGATACCGACACAGAATCAGATACTGAAAGTGACACCGAGTCCGACACAGAATCAGATACTGAAAGTGATGCCGAGTCCGACACAGAATCAGATACTGAAACAGACACGGATAGCGAAGAATCACCCGATGTACCCGACACAGACAGTGATACTGAAACAGATGATGAACCCGAGGTTTACGGCGATCTGAACGGCGACGGCAAAGTTACCACAAGAGATTCTATGTTAGTACAAAGATACGCTATCAAGCTTGCAACTCTAACAGACGAACAACTCAAAGCCGCCGATGTTGACAAAAACGGCAAAGTAAACGCAAAAGACGCTCTGTACATTCTCAGATGTTCAATTAATCTGGCAGTTTTGCCTATCGAGAATTAATATCAATAAACCCATAATAAGTACCACCGCCAAGGCTCAGATTTTTCTTGACGGTGGATTTATTATGTACGAATTTTGGTACATAATGTATGATATAATAAATACAAAAAAAATAACAAATCCAATCGGACAGTATGAATGTTAAAATTGACGTTGCTTGGAGTATACGTAAGATAGAAACATTAATACTTCAATTATTCGTCAATATCATGTTGATATTTTAATAAAAATATGGTATAATTGACTATATACAATTTACGCTTTATTAGAGTGTTGGTAAAATGATTACCGGAGGGAAATTACAATGGCCGTAAACGAAAACAGTAAAGACTTATTAAGCGTTCTTTGGGCGGGCGCGGATATTCTGCGTGGCAAGATGGACGCAAACGAATATAAAAACTATCTGCTTGGTATCGTGTTTTATAAGTATCTGTCCGATACATTTTTGACGCACGTTTATGACCTGCTTTTTAACCAAAAGCCCGAAAGCATGGCACAAGCGCAGGCAGCTTACGAGGAGGTTTCCAGCACCGAAGATGCCGAGGAGCTT
>ONAH01000207.1 GCA_900315715.1 uncultured Eubacteriales bacterium | reverse complement strand
TGCTTCCACGCTACGGTATCGAGGTAATCGAGCTCCCGCGCGCACAGGCGGGAGGGCGCTCCATCTCCGCCTCCCTTGCCCGCAACGCCGCTGCCGAGGGCGACAGAGAGACGCTGCTTGCAAATATTCCGGAGACAACGCTACGGTTCTTTATAGGCACCGATGACTGAGATTCGCAAGAATGGCATACGTGTTAAGTGAAAAGAGTGAAATGTATATTACTCCTGAAAATGGTTGAATAAACTATTTAGAAGAATCGGCAGAGGAAATTAATACGACATCTAAAATAATTATAAAGGAATTTTTCCGAAATTATGACAAAAATGACAGATATTAATTGTTCAATACAGCCTGAAGTACATAGAAATTCCAGTTTTGAATTACTGCGCATAATCGCAATATTTGGCATTATTAATTTGCATATCATAGGCCCGTATCTAAATCAGATAACAGGAGACAACTTCCTTTATGCTGTAACAATAAACGTGCTCTTTAATACCGGCGTAACCTTATTTATGTTGATATCAGGTTACTTTGGCATTAAACGATCATTTGCTAAAGGATTCAAATTATATAGTACAGTCATTTTTTATTCGTTACTAAGCTTTTTGATTTGCGCATGGGCTTTTGGTGATAAAGGATTGCTAAAGGCGATATTGCCTATTTCTACTAAAAGACATTGGTATATTACGGTATATTTTATAATTTTTATGATTTCACCTTATGTTAATAGGATGTTGGAAACATTATCCAGGCGAGAATATCAGAACTTATTATGTATTTTATTATATTTTTTTTATATTGCTCCCACCATGTTAATGATAGAGATAATGGGAGATGGTGGTAAAGGTTTGGTAAATTTGCTGATTGTTTATATGATAGGGCGTTATATTAGATTTTTTTTCGATAATATTGAAATCTCAAAATGGAAATTAACAGTCTTTACGGGATTTGTATTTGCGTTAGGGATAGTGCTTAACTATATTTATAGTGGTAAAATCTCTCATGGATACTGGCCTGCGCCGTTTTGCAGAGATAACTCAATTATAATTCTTATTGCAAGTGTTTCTATATTTTTGCTGTTCAAGCAGTTCTCGTTTTATAGTGGTATCATTAATAGAATAGCTGCTTCAGTGTTTTCAATATACGTATTTGAAGGTGCTTTGCGTAGGTTTATTGTTAAATATGGCTTTTTTCCTTATACTGAAAAATTATGGATAAGAGCGACGGTGCTTGTAATAGGTATTATGGTTGTCGTTTTTATTTTAGAACAAATAAGGATATGCTTATTGGCAAATGTAGAAAAAAGTGCTGAAAAGAAAGTTGAGTTTTGTTTTGAATGGATAAAAGCCGTGAAATCAAGGCAAGTGGCATTAATTCTTATCCTGTTATTGATTTCATTATTACTACCCTTCCGTGCTTTAATAATAAAATATATAAAGTTTCTAACATAGATTATCTTGATTCATATGTACAGGATACATAGTATTATATAAAAGCATCCGACTTTTGCATCTCCAAGGATGGCGGGTCAACTGTTTTTGTAATTATGTCGGCTTTTGAAAGATGGTATTTTTAAAGGAATTGGTATTATGATAATTGTAAGAATCAGAGAGGGATTAGGAAACCAGATGTTTCAGTATGCTACGGCATATGCTTTGGCAAGACGGTTGAATCAGCCATTATTACTGTTCCATGATGAAGTTTATGAAAACAGGCCGTTTCGATTAAATCTGTTTAACATTAATGAAACGACTATAGAGTCAAACGAACTGCCTTTAAATATTAAGCTTATACGAAACAAGTATATGAATTGCGTCCTTAGAAAACTACACATTATTAAAGAATCACGTCAGGATCAGTATGTGCAGTTTCAACTTGGGAGGTGGCTATATTTTAGTGAACTGCAAAATGGGTTTCAAAAGCCGCTGCTTGCTTTAAATTCTGGAAATATATTTCTTAACGGATTTTTCCTTTCTCATAGCCTTTTTGAAAAATGCAGAAAAGATTTATTAAGCAGTTTTATACCTTCTTATCCGGGCGAAACAGATTTTATTAATACATTAAATCAGATAAAAGGATGCAATTCTGTTGCGGTTCATGTTCGTCGAGGGGACTATCGATTTAGTAACCATCCTTATCATTATCTGTTAGGGGAAGATTATTACAGAAGGGCGATTTCTTATATTAGAAAGAAAGTCGAAACCCCCGTGTTCTTCTGGTTTTCTGAAGATTTTGAGTGGGTTCATGAACATTTTAGGAGTGAAAAAGATTTTCGTTTTATTAAGCTTCAGACTATGCATAGAGATATTGACGAAATGATGCTGATGAAGAACTGCAATCATATTATAACGGCAAACAGCACTTTTTCATGGTGGGCTGCCTGGCTGAATGAACATGAAAATCCTATTCGTATTATTCCTGAAAAGAGATTTGGAAACGAGATGGTGCCGGATTCCTGGATATTATTGCCTATATTTTGAATTGTGGCATTCTGCTTTGGCTTGGATATTGAACTGAAAAACGGAGATGAAAATGGATAAACTTCCTGC
>ONAH01000228.1 GCA_900315715.1 uncultured Eubacteriales bacterium | reverse complement strand
TTTCTCATAAAAATGCTATTATATCAGTCTATTGTATGATAAAACTATTGATAATACTTATATCATGTGATACACTTATTTTAGTACTATACTATACTATTGCTTTAACAGATTACAAGAAGCCGTAATAGTATTCAACAACATCATTTTTATCAAACTATATATAAAAAAGGAGTAATCATATGAACAATTCAAAAATAATTAGAGCGATATATATTTTAATCGCAATAGTAAATATCACCTGTTTATGCATAACAGCAAATGCAGAAACTTCGCTTGAACCAATTACCGTCTCATATAAAAACAAAGAGACTGTTGAAAAAACGATTTTTGATTTCATCGAACAATACAAGACTAAAACACCTTCAGTTTCTATTGCGGTATTTGATAATAATCAGGATATTTGTAATATTTACTACGGTGATGCCGATAAATCAAATAATATAAAAGTCGATGAAAACACTGTGTATGAATGGGGATCGATCTCAAAGCTGCTTGTTTGGACAAGTGCGATGCAGCTTTATGAACAAGGTAAGCTTGACTTAAACAAGGATATTCAATACTATCTACCGTCAGGTTTTCTAAAGAATCTTTCATTTGATGAACCTATCACGATGTTAGACCTCATGAATCACAGTGCTGGCTTTCAAGAAACTACTGTAGAAATTGAAACTAGTAATATTAATGATATTGTTTCTTTAGATAAGGCTTTGTCAAATAGTGCTCCAGCACAGGTAGCACGTCCGGGAGAAACTGTTTCTTACTCAAACTGGGGTGCAGCTCTCGGTGGGTATGTTGTCAGTTGCGTGAGCGGTATGGATTATGTTGATTACGTTCATAAAAATATTTTTGATAAGTTAGGAATGGAACACACTTATTTGCGTCCCGATGGTTCCGATAATGAGTGGGCTTCCGAACAGAGACATCTGCTACATAGCTATTCACTTGGTTTTGATGATGATAGCATGACAGATATGGGAGAATGTAGAGTATACATTAATCTGTATCCTGCAGGATCGGCAGGTGGTACAATCTCAGACTTGGCAAAGTTTGCTAGGGCACTGCTATGCGACAGTAAGGATTGTCCCCTCTTCGAAAAGGACGATACACTTGACCTTATGCTATCACCATCATGGACATTCGGTGATGGTTCGCCAAGAATTTGTCACGGATTATTCTATACCCCTTACGGAAACGGAAACGGTCTCTTTGGTCATGGTGGTAATACTATGGGTTGCTCTTCTGACCTACAACTTGATTTAAAGAATAAAACTGGTTATGTTATGATGATTAACACTCAGAGTGATCGTGTCTATACAATGGGTCTTCCCGAGTTGCTTTATGGTAAAGAGTATATACCAGCTGAAGACGAATTTGAGAAAGTGGATATTTCGGGCCATTATAGAATTGGCAGAAGCTGTGGCGGAGCAGGGATGCTTAAAATCGGAAGTCCGTTTGAGGATGCTCTTACAATTTATAAAAACGGAGAAAACTTTTCTGGTAGTAACGGAATTGCAAAAGCAACTCAAATTTCTGATACATTTGTAGAAATGGAACTTATCAATGGTACAAAACGGTATTATGCGATAAAAAAAGATGCTAATGGGAACTTAATCGCACTTGAATCATACCAAGCTGTGGACTTCGTAAAACAAAGTAACAAGGATTATTACACCGAATGGATAATGATAATTCTATTAATTGTTTCTATCATCGTACCTGCTATTCTTTTTGTTATTCATATTATACTATATCGGAAATACAAAAATACTGATATAGGAAAGTTCAAGAAAACCGAGTTGATAGCATCATTTATGTCTTTGCTTGTTCTTATTGAGGCTGCTATCATTTGCTTAAATCTCCGTGCTTTTTTGTATGCTGGAAAAGGAATCTATGCAACATTTGCTATTGTTTTATGTACACTGGCTTTAGCTGAGTTTATACTTTTACTGCGTTGTCAGTTTTATAAAAAAGAAGAAAAACCAAACAATAGAATTATTCTCAACATTGAAACGGTATGCTCTGTTTTATTAATCATCGGCATTATATATTGGAGATTGTTCCAATGGTGGGGATTCTAAAAATACCTTAGGTTATAGTTTCATATTTATTGTATGTTTGGCACTATTCTATGTTTTTTATAATGTGTGTTCCTGTATTTGCTAAGATTAGAAAACTGAATCTTTATTTAATTTAAATTGAATTATATTCGTTTCCAAAAAAGTTGACACATCACCGATTTGCATCAGTATCAATATCACAAAGCATGCGATCGATATGGTAAAACAGGCGCAGAAATGTGGTCATAATGCGAAATATATTCTCTTTGATAGTTGGTTCTCATATCCGAGCATCGTTGGCAATCTGAAAAACGAATGTCACCTTGTCACCATCGTTATGGTCAAGTATAGTTAAAAGATTCAATAACAACACAACGAAGAAAAGCTGTACATCAAATAGATATATAGTCGCTGCAAGAAGCGTCCGATACGATTAAAATATCTTTTGTCAGTTTTGTTGATGTTGTTTCAGTCTATGAAAATGGGTGCGAAATCACTGTACCAGCTAGGATCATTTACGTCAGAAACCGGAACAAGAAGAATGATTGGCTTGCGATTATCTGTACAAATACTGATTTATCTTAAACTAAGAGGATTCGCTTTAAAGAATATTATGTCGATCTTTTTCGTGATGTATATGTTTCTGACTTATGAGAAGTTAATCGATGAGGACAAATGTACTATCGGAGAATTGGTGTTTTTAATATGACGAACTGCAGTATATTGCATTCTGTCACTCCTTTTGATACTGTTAAGGATACATAGAATTTGACAAAAGAACAACTCTAGCGGAAAGCTTTTTCTCACGTCTTCCGGATCATCTGCATAATGTTTTGACTATTGCGGATAAATAGGTTTTTAGGTGACATTTTATAAGGTGTAATGAGTCTTTAGATGCAATTTCGGTGTAAAAAGTTTGAGTAAGTAATAAAAATTGGAGGAAAATGCTATGCAAAATTTTGATTACATGACGCCCACAAGACTTATATTTGGTAAAGGAGTTATCTCCAAGCTGCCTGATGTAATGGGAAATTTCGGTAAAAAAGTGCTTCTCACTTATGGCGGCGGAAGCATTAAAAAGCTCGGTCTTTATGATAAGGTAAAGGAGCTTTTGGCTGATTCGGAAATCCATGAATTATCGGATATTCAGCCGAATCCGAAGTATGACCCAAGCGTTCTTGACGGTGTTAGGATTTGTAAAGAAAACAACATTGATGTTATTCTTGCAGTTGGAGGCGGCAGTGTTCTTGACTGCTCCAAGGCAATTGCGGCAGGTGCAAAATATGACGGCGATCCGTGGGATTTGATCTCGTACAAGGTAAAGGTAGAATCGGCATTGCCAATAGTTGACATCATCACTCTTGCGGCAACAGGAAGTGAATATGACTGCGGCGGTGTAATCTCCCGAACCGAAACCAATGACAAAATCGGATATATGGATCCTCACCTCTACCCTGCCGTATCATTCCTTGACCCGACATATACATTTACAGTATCAAAGAAACACACAGCGGCAGGCTGTGCCGATGCTATGATTCATATAATGGAGCAGTATTTCTGCGAGGATTCAACACTGCTAAACGATGGTTTCATGGAGGCAGGCTTAAAGAGCCTTATGGTGAATGCAAGGAAGTGTCTGGAAAATCCAGAAGATTACACGGCAAGAGCTGAAATGATGCTTGTTTGCACATATGGCTGCAACGATATATATTCTCTTGGAAATAGTTCTTCAGGATGGCCGTGCCACGGAATGGAGCATGCACTTTCCGCTTATTATGACATAACTCACGGAGAGGGTTTGGCGATTATCACTCCGAGATGGATGAAACATATCCTGAGCAACAAAACAATAAGCCGTTTCGTAAAGTACGGTGTGAATGTATTCGGCATTGACGCTTCGCTTGATGAATACGAAATTGCAAACAAAGCCATTGACAAAACATACCGTTTCTTTGAATCTATCGGTATTCCTATGCACTTGAAAGATGTCGGAATCGATGAGAGCCGAATCGGAGAAATGGCACACCATGTAGCAGTCAATGAAGGCTTGGAGAATGCATGGTCACCGCTGACAGAACAGGATATTGCAGAAATATTTACTGCGTCACTTTAATATATAGAATAAATGAAGGATAACATTAGAAGATGTTTTTCGATGCCCGTACTGTTGTTTTTCACATTTAACAAATACGGAAGCGTAGATATAATGATAGCTACATGTTGAACTATGCTTTAACATGATGGTGTAAATTTAAACTTAACTCAATCCACTCAACCGAAGTATAGTAAAAGAAAAAGAAGAGTGTCAAAATAGGAACAGGTAAACAGTATGATGAAGAATTTTAAAATCATACAAACAAGCTCATATGAGAAGTAGGAAACACTACCGCTGAAGGGAAACTGAGAATTCCGGAAACATGGATGTGCAAGGAAAGAAACGGAGAAAAAGATTTGTAATGATAATACGCTATCGCACGGAGTGCACTCCCCTATCGATATTCATATATGAATTTGACTGTCACGAGAATTATTGATAAAGTATAGCTCTCCGCTAAGACATATACTTTTTCGTTTTTCTTGTTTCGATGCACCATTTAAATCAACATCAGCTATTAAAAGATTTTTTATCGCGTTTGGTCTATTGTTGGCACCTAGATAGTCGCTTTCTTCGTTTACTGTTTACTGTTTCCTCTTCAATGTGCAACAGCTTGTTTGTCTGCATCACATCGTGGTCGTTTGCAGGCGTGGTTTCTACATAATGAATAAGCCCGCTATTGCTGTAAACGCCTATATTGGATTTGTAGCCAAAATGTTATGTGTTGCTCTTCTTTGTAGAATAAGCTTCCGGATCACGTTTCTTTTCCTTGTTATTCGTGGACGACGGTGTTTCGATAAACGTTGAATCTACAATCGTTCCTTTTTTCAGGATCAATCCACGCTCTGTCAGAATTTGCAAAACCAGATCGAAGATCATTTTTGCAATCCATGCTTCATCAACAGATTCCTGAAACGACCGTAACTATCTACGTCAGGAAAATCATTGTGAGTACTCATGATGCAAAACTCTCCAAATGCACGACTGTCAAGTATTTCATACATTGCTTTCATATCTGCAAGGTTGTAAAGATTTTGCAATATGAAAATTCTCAGCATCAATTTCAGTTGATATGGCCTATTGCCATGCTCCTCTTTGTAATAGTATGGATCTACGATTTTGACTTTTGCGACCCACGGAATTATGCTGTCCACCTTCTCTAAGAATTCTCTCTTGTTGATTCTTGCTGCACCAAACTCATCATTTATTTCTTCCAGCGTCATTTGTTTGTTCATGCTCTTATTATATGTCAGTATAACAATTAATGGTCGAAGGATATTCATGTTCCAATTTATTGGATTAAAGATGCTGCTTATAATTTGAATAATGAGCATCCGGAGCAAGTAAATGAGTGTATAAAGGATTTTTTGATTCATATTATTAAATTGAGTTAAATCCTGATTTATAGCATTAAACATTATTTTCCACAGGTGGTCTTGTTACGAGGGTGCCTGCTTTTATTACTGTAAGCAATATACAAATCGTAGTTATCATGCTATAATCTTAATGAAATAGAAACGATAGAATTTGTAACTGTTGTGACGAAGAACGGAGAAAAGAAAATTGAAAAATCCGGACTGAATAGAGGATATAAAAAGAATAACATCAGAAAATATCGTTTATTATAGGAGTGATTTATCTTTTGATGATTATCGTGTCCGTTGGATACGAGTGGCAGTTGAGCAATTATTTATTTTATTCTTGAATATCTTTTCAGCTTATGTGAGATTACAGCGCTGGACTTCTGTTTTGCATTTTTTTGTCGCGGTAATTATGGCAATATTATTGACGTTTCTTGTTTTGAAATTATACATTCTGCTTGTCAAAAAACAATTTACGGCAACACCGCATATATCTCTGAAAAAACTTCCCGCAAGATAAAAGCACCCGACTAATAACCCGAGTGCTCAGTCTGTCGAAAAAGTCTACTCAAAAGGGTAAGCTTTTTTTGATTTAAAGTGGTATAATAAAAAGGGTGATAGCTATGCTTGACAAAAACAAAAAAACTTAGCCAAATGGAACTGGTAAGTGTAGAGGATTTTGCACCGAAAGACCATCTGCTTAGAAAAATTAATGCGGCGGTGGACTTCGACAAGATATATGAATTCGTGGAATACCTGTACTGTCACAACAACGGAAGGTCGAGCATAGATCCCGTGATACTGTTCAAAATGGTATTGATACAGCACTTTTACGGGATTCCTTCACTGCGTTGGCATTACCCCACAAGAGCAAATGCGTCATCATTGTTTCTCTGAATACCAACGAATTCATTTCGTGATTTGGCTCATCGCGAAGTAAAATAATAACGAGTGATCTATGGTTATTTCTTGCTACCATTGTCGGTGTATTTCTACAGATGTAGCGGCACCCCTGCGACTTCTTCTGATAGAGCTCTGACGCAACATAAACATAAGACCGCCATCGATAAAAAACTCTCGAAGAGTAGTCAATACAAAGCAATAAAGAGAGAACATAAGAAATCATCTGTTCGCAGTAAAGGTAAACATGTTTTTTTGCATTCCTAAAAAGCTTTTTAGCTATTGAAAAACGCGATATCGATGTCTGCAAAAACAGAAAACATAAAATAATGTTCTCATTGGCTATTCTGTATCAGGCTGACAGAAAACTCTGTCGGCCTGATTTTGTTTGCCTTGCGAACGAAATCATGATATCAGCATCACGTTATGTAAAAAAACAGGACATCTGTCAAAAGCGGCAGATATCCTGTTAAATATGCTATTGATTTATATTGAAATATGAGTACTACTTTGTAAATAATTGAGAAAATATAATATATATCTTAAAGCAATTTCAAAGATGAAGAATACAAGACAATTGAAAAAACATATTCAGAGGAATTCATGAGCAACGAACAAGCCATCCGTAAAACTTTTGAAAAACGTCTCAAACAAGGAAAAGCTAATTTATTGGCAATCTGCGAAGACAATAATATTGTCAGAATCAATATTCAGTTTTTGTCAAATGTTTAGTGATTATTATATTAGTTATATCACTATTATGGTTTTACAAGCTTGCCTTGTTTGATCAAGGTAACAAGTTTTGTGTTTTGAGATGCTGTACCCGAGTAGTTCTTGATACCATTAGCAGCCGCAATCTTAGATCTGTATGAGTATGTCGAGTTTGCTCCGACTTTTTGAAGTGCAATCACGATAGAACCGCTTGAGCCAGTATACTTTGGGAAGTATTTTACTGTGACTGTGTTAACAACAGTCTTTACGACGTTTGTTACGGCTGCGTTCGAAGGCTTCTTGAGTTGACCTTTCTTGAGAAGATTTAATAATTTTACGTTCTGTGCCGATGTACCGTAATAGTTTTTAATGCCGTTAGCTGCAGCGATCAAAGTCCTGTAAGAGTATGTAGAGTTTGCTCCGACTTTTTGAAGTGCAATCACGATAGAGCTGCTTGTACCAGTATACTTCGGGAAGTATGTGTTATCGTTAGACGAAGGAGTTACAGGGGTGGGAGTTTTGTAGTTCGGACGTATAACTCTGCCGATATTGGAGTTTCCAACAGCATATGAAGATTTTGTCACCTTTCTTGTATAAAGTGTGTTTGCCGAGGTTTGATTACCGCCTATAAAATATATTCTGCCGTTCTTGACTTCGGTGACAATAGCAACATGATGAAAGTTGTCGGGGTTTTTCTTGCCGCTCCAGTCGAAGAAAATTATATCTCCAGGCTGTGCATCGGAAACACTCACGGTCTTTGCTCCGCAGTTTCTGATCATGTATCTGTAAAGATAAATACATCCGCCGTGAGCTGTGTATGTGTACGGAATTACTGAATATGAGATTTTGGCGAGTTTAGCACAGTCGTTCACAAAGTCTGAACACCATTCCTCGGAATAATGCAGATCTCTTCCATTTTTGTTGAGTTGAGCTGTTGCTACTGAGATGATGTCTTTGGCATTGTTTCCGGTTATTCTGAAATTTTTGTTGAAATATCCTGATCTGTCTTGTGTAGAGGAAGTCTGAGTTTCGACTTGTGCCGCTTCTGCGGTAATGGTGGGTAATGTAACGGGAGAATTTGTTCCTATCATGCAAGTCAGCATTAAGCATACCATCATACCTGTTACCAAGATCTTCTCAAGTGTCTTTTTCATAATTATTCCTTCTTTCTTTATTTCTTATTTGTATTAATTATTGACATTGTTTGCCATTTATTGTATACTTTATTTAATTATAGTAATTGTTCAAGAATATTGTTTATTATTGCTTGCCTAATTTCTTCATCTTGCACAACAATATATAAGTGTTCTTCTACTTTTTTAACTATCTGTACTCCTTCCTCGAAAGAAGTACAGATATAACAAATATATAGATTACTCTTGTAGATTGTCGATCCTAATAGAATTGAATCCTTTTTTGTCGCTGTCATTTTGAGTATATACGATTTTTCTTGTTGGTATTCTTGAGCTGAGTTACTTTTCCGTCTTTGCTAATCTTGTAATTATAGGTGATACATGACTTCAATCCGATTGGAATGTCAAAACCAATCACCTTTGACACAAACCCAGTGACACATTCTCTAACATAGTAACTCGAATGCACTGTAATAGAGCCGTCTTTAGCAACCTTGTCTACCTTTGTGCCGCTGCTGTGATATCCGAATATAGTGTTGTCGCAGGACTGCTTTACCTTGACGTTATAAACCTTCTTTCCGTCGTATTGGTAAGAGATTTTGTCTCTAATAAAAACATATCCCTTACCTTTTGGAACTCTATAAAAAGTCTTTGTAGCTGATTTCTTGGCTTTCTTTTTTGCATCGCTCACATGTAACGGAGCTTTTGCGGCTGTTTCCAACGTTGCAGCACTTGCACTAATAACTATCGGCTCATGAATTGTGGTTTCGGCAACCGTTGGGATTCCTCCGGTCAATATTGCAACTGCACAAACAGCTGAAGCTACTTTACTAATTTTGTTTTTTCTTATCATGATTTATTCCTCCATTTTTTATTTATCTTTTACTCGAGTATATATATATCACTTATATAAGTGGTGTTTGCTTTGTTTGTTTCTGTGATTTTATAATATCATATCTTTCAAACAAAAGATACCTTTGAGTTTTTCGTAAGTTTTTTGAGTTTTTTTATTTTTACAAACTCATGTCACTTAAAAGTATAGTACTTAGCGGTGTTTCTTTGTTTCTGTGATTTTAGAATAACATATCTTTTAAACAAGAGATACGTTTGAGTGTTACTTAAACTTTTTGTTTTTTAGTAAGGAGTCGATTTTTATGTACGATTTTTTTGAGAACGGTAGATTTATAGCAAGTTATGATTCAAAAAGAGGTATATTAAAAAAAGGTAATGAACAAATACAAGTAGAAAATACATACCCTCTTTTGAATTTTATAAACTATTTAGTTGAAAAATACAGCCAAAGCAACAGAAATATATGCTCTATTCAAGATTTCAGAATTGAGAATAATATTTGGCAAATAAACGGTTTGACGAGAATAAAACAGAATGCAATAGCCTTTTTTAAAAATGTAGGTATAGATATATTAGATGAAAAAAATTCTAGTCAAAGAAGATTTATAGCAAATCAATCGTACACCATAATAAAACAAACAAGTTTAAACAATGCTGATGATAATTCCAAAATATCAAATAATAAATATTATCATCAAGATATTCTTGATGATTTGGGGCAAATAATAGGCATGAATTCAAAATATGAGTCTTTCTACGAAAATATAATAACTAAAACAAAGAATATATTCATATACGGTGACGGTGGATTCGGGAAAACCGAGCTGTTAAAACGTTTTTATATATCATCGGTAGAAAAAAGACAACAAGCATATAAAGTAAATTTGTCTTATTTGCTGCTGTACTCGATAAGCAATCCCATAAACAATATTCACCTTTGCAGGGATATTGTCGATAATGGCGGTAAATTGAAAGACGAAATATATACTTCATATTTGTTTCAATTGCTAAAAATCGAAAAATTCACTAAAGGGTGCTATTTTTTCTTTGATGGTTTAAATGAACTTTTAGATCAAAAAAGTAACGAAACTGCCTTTGTTATCTTTCAAATAGTAAAGGAGATCACACAATTATGCAGCAACAAACACACTTTTGTTATTATTTCATCAAGAAACAAATCTGATTCCGAACTTATAAAAAATGTTGATTTTACTTATATCACGTTGTCGGGAATAAACAATCCTTCGATGAAAAACGTCGCTGCGAGTTACGAGCCTGATGAGGAAAAACAAAAAATACTGTATAATCTTCTTACAAGACCGATTTTCTATAATTTTTATTACAATGCTTATGCAAATAATACCGCAAACTCGACATATGCGATAAAATCGAGCAATTCAAAATTGTATGATCTTCTTTTTAACTGTTATCTGCGTTATTACGAACAGACTGCCGGTACTACCAAAAATATTAAGGATCGCTCATTTTACAGTTTTGCTTATTTGTTTGTTCTTCCTTATATCGCTTATATTTTTGAGCAATCACGTCAAAACGAGTTCTATTTGAGTGAATTTTATGATATCTTAGACTCGGTAAATCGTTCCGATTCCGATTATCGAAAGTTTCATATTGCTTATTTGAATAATATCATTAATTGTAATAGCCTTGGTATAAATGTATCGTCTGTTGATACTGACACAAACTCGCTTTTCAGTATTATTATTAATACAGGCTTTGTTAAGATTATCACAATGGGTGATGAAAAATTCGTCAGTTTCGAACATCAAACAATACGAGAATTCTTGTGCAGTATGTATGTTTCGGAGTATCTTTTTTTCTTGAAAAAAGAAAGTGCCCGCTGTGCAAAAGTTTTTGACATTGCTCCGTCTTTCAATCTGAGAAGCGATGTTCAAGAATTAATAAAAGATATTACCGGGATAAATTCCAAAAAAACAGTTACTTCACAAGTAGAAAAAGCTTTTGTTGATGCGTTCATAGTACCTTCAAAAATAATTGTAACAAGAAACATTCTTAAAACTATCGAAAAATTTCGTTCGAGTTGTTTTGTTTTTTGGGTGCGTTTTGAAATGTATGACCATTTTACTTTGCATTTTTATGATGCTTATCGTCAAAATATTGAGTCGTTTACAGATTCGGTCATCGAATATTTTAAAGGACAAAATATCGAAAAATCGGTAGACCGAAATTCAAGAATGTTCTTAATAAAAGCATTATGCGGACTCATAGAATCTCTCAGAAGAAAAGGGGATTTCGCAAAATGTCACAAAATAGCAGAGTTTGTTGTAAACGACCTTGATCTCGAAAGTTTCAAAGGGTATCCGGGCGAGGCATATTTAACGTATGCATCGATGAAAAATCAAATAGGTAAATTCTTGATATTCGAGAGTCTATCAGATAATAATAAAAATGATGATTCCGGTTTTAAAGAAGCTTTGTCTATTCTTGAAGACAACAAGGAGTTTCCTTTATCGGCAGCACTTATCGGAGGTTGGTACAGTACGCCTGTTGTTCCTATTCTAAAAAAAGGATTTAAACGTGATGTCGTTAAGGCTTTCGATATATATTATTCGGCATATAAAAATGCAACAAGAGGATTTATTTATCTTGGCGGAACAGAACTTATTTATATTGCACGACAAAGTCTTTCACTGCTGATGAAAGGTTATGTTTCGGTAAAAAAGCAAGATAACAGTATTGTCTTTGATGAAGTGAAAATGCCCTCTTTAATAACAAAAGATACTCTTGATTTTGCAAACCAGATATTTTTAAATATGAATGGTCAAAATACAAGCTTTATGCCTTGGCTGCGTGCAGTATATGATATATATACAAAAAAGATCTCTCGCGGAACATATAGCGATCTTATCAAAGAAGAAGAGAACCATATGACAATCATATTGAGATTGTCGAGAATTGTTAATGACAATCATTTTCCATCAGATAAAATGATTTTTGATGAGAATGGCTCTTTGTCTAATTACGGAAAATATATTGAAAAAAAACTTTGGGATACTATTAACTTTTTCCTTGATTCCATAGGAAAAACTGCGTCTGTTGACGACTTGGAGAAATTTTATCTGCTGTATGATGCGGTGTGGTTTGTAGACTTACTTGAGTGCTTATCGCAAGAATTTTCTGATATAGATACTTTCCAAATTAAGAAAATAAGAGATACTATAAAGCAAGACCAACGTTATAAGAATTTTCAAAACAACTATTATTAAGGTAATATCGAAAAAATCCCCCGACTGATGGGTCGGGGGATTAACTCATATCAAATATAGTTTATTTATACAAATCTTTTGTTTACTATTAAATACTTATAACATAGTATTATTTATTTATATTTATGATTATCATATATTAACTGTTATTATATATTATTAATGGTAATAGTTACATTGTCAATAGTAGCAGTAATGGCGTCGTGTCTAAAAAAGAGATGTCATTCACATAGGAAACGACTCACTATAAGCGGCGGTGTAATGACATGGGATCTCGCAGCAATTTCTGCATTGGAGAATAAATGTGCAGTTGATACCGAAACATTTCTTACGGAAATAGCAGGTCATCTTGATGTGATTTTGCGTTAAATCACTGTACAGTAATATTACGACTTTGTTAGGTAAAACCATTGACAAAAATAAAGCCAAGTGCTACAATATACCTGTAAATTTCAGAAAGCAACGGCGTTTTCTCTTCCAACGGAGAAAGCGCCGTTTTTGTTTTCGGAAAAATAATTATGATAGGAGTGACATGAAATGACACAGCAGCAGTTCACAAAGGCAGTCGGCAATGCAAATGAAATCAATGAGCTTCTAAGACGTTACGGCGTAAAGTTTGGAATATACAAAAACGGCGTGTTTAATGAACAATTCTTTCCATTTGACCCAATTCCCCGAGTGATAACGCACGAGGATTTTCAGAGTATTGAAAAGGGACTTGTTCAGCGTGTAAACGCCTTGAACGAGTTCCTTTTTGATATTTACCACGATAAAAAAATCGTGAACGACGGCGTTGTGCCGGAGGATTTTATCTACATCTCAAAGGGCTATCTTGCCCAGTGCGAAGGAATAACACCTAAAAATAACGTATACAGCCATATTTCTGGTATCGACCTCGTTCAGGCGAAGGACGGAGAGTGGTATATTCTTGAAGACAATTTGCGCATACCGTCTGGTGCGTCTTATCCGCTTATCGCAAGGGAGCTGACAAGGATCGCCGCACCGCAAGCATTCGAGGAGAACAGCGTTGTCGATAACCGAAGCTATGCGAAACTTCTCAAAGAAACAATGGAATACGCAAACTGCGGCGGTATCAGGGCAATACTCACCCCAGGCAGATATAATGCTGCATACTTTGAACATTCATATCTTGCCGAACATACTGGCTCTGTGCTTGTTCAGAACGACGAGCTGTTCGTTGAGGACAACATGCTGTATCACCGCACATATTCGGGAGGCAAAACAAGAATAGGCGTTCTATACAGGCGAATTGCAGACGAATACCTTGACCCGCTGACATTTTTGCCTGAATCGCTTATTGGCATACCAAACCTTATGGAAGCATACCGCAGTGGCAATGTGGGTATCATAAACGCCCCGGGCAACGGAGTAGCAGACGATAAGGGAATCTATTACTTTGTGCCGAAGATGATAAAATACTATCTCGAAGAGGAGCCTATACTCAAAAATGCGCCGACGTATCTTCCGTTTTATAATAACGATATGAAGTATGTAACGGAACATCTCGATACGCTCGTGATAAAGGACGTTGCCGAAGCAGGCGGCTACGGAGTTGTGTTCGGCAGCGACCTTACAAAAGAGAAGTTAGAGGAGTTCCGCAAAACGATCATCGCCGAGCCGAGACGATTTATTGCACAGGAAGTAATTGATTTTCTTGACCTGCCGATACTCGATAAAGGCAAAACAGTAATGCGAAAAGCAGACCTAAGAGCGTTCATTCTTTCGGGCAAAGAAACAAAGGTCTGGGCGTCTGGGCTAACAAGGTTCTCGCGCAACCCGGATTCGTTCGTAGTGAATTCATCACAAGGAGGAGGTTTTAAAGATACATGGGTACTATCTCGTTAGAACACAGCGACCGCCTTTACTGGCTCGGCCGCTACACGGAAAGATTTTTTACAACTATCAAGGCGCTTGGCAGGCAGTTTGACAAAATGCTCGGCACAAAGCAAGGCTATACCGATTATCTCGACTGCTTTGGACTTGCTGACACATACTCAAGCAGCATGGAGTTTTTCAGAAGCTTTTTGTTTGACAACAACAATCCCAATTCCGCCGCATACAGCTTGGAAAGAGCTTACGACAACGGTATAGTTCTTCGTGAGGAAATATCGACAGATGCACTGTCTTTTCTGCAAATGGCAAAAGATACACTCGACAAAGCCGAGAAAAGCGATAATATACGCCTTGCACTTTTGCCGCTCGAGGATATTCTTTACGGCTTCTGGGGCTGCATTAACGAGCATATTTTTGATGATGAGATCAGGAATATCATCTATATCGGAAAAACTGCCGAAAGAGTAGATCTTTATGTCAGAATGAAATATCCGTATGATCTTGTCAAAAAGGAGTTCACAAGGCTTCTGAAAAACCTTAACCGAGTTCCGAAAAACACGCCTTTCAGGTACAACACGCGGTATCTTTCAGACCTTGTCATTGCAATCGGTACGGAAGACGAATACAAACAAAGCAAGGCAATCGCGATAGAAAGCCTAAAACACTTGTTTGAAAAACCGGAGGTGGTCGCATGAAGCGCATAAATTTCTATTATTCAACGAAGCTCACCTTCGATGACTATGTTCATAATCACAGCTTTGCACTGCGGATCATTCCGCCGGAAACTCCGTCGCAGATAAACATATCTTGTGCATTGAATATCAACCCGTTTGTTTCAACTCAGCAGACAATCGACGCATTCGGCAACAATGTTACATCAGGCTACCTTCGTGAGGATCACCGCTTTCTTGATTTCGAGATAAAAGGCACAGCTGACATCGATCACACAAAATACCGCACCGATTATATGCCATGCTATCTCTATCAGTCGGAATATACACAGCCCGACAGCATTCTTAAAAACTTCTATGACGGTATCAAGGGAAACTGTACCGGAAGCGCCTCGGAAAGAGCGGCGTATCTCAGCAATGTTCTTTCCGATACGATATCTTATGAGAAAGGCAGTACTGATACGAAAACTACGGCAGCACAGGCGTTTATGTTAAAAAAAGGAGTGTGTCAGGATTTTTCTCATATACTTATATCGCTTCTGAGAATGGATGGCATTGCCGCAAGATATATCGCCGGGCTTGCGTTCTGCGACGGTGAAACTCATTCATGGGTTGAATATTGGACGGGTGACCACTGGGAGGGCATTGACCCAGCAAACAACTGTCCTATAAGCGACGATTATCTCGTGATCTCGCAGGGCAGAGATTTCCGTGACTGCGCAATCGACAGAGGCGTCATGTTCGGCAAATACACAAAACAACTGCAATTAGTCAGGAGCGTACTGTCATGAAAGGAGTGGTACCAATGGTTGAAACGGTTGCAAGCATACCGCTTGCGGTCAATGAAAATCTGAATATACAAAAGCGCCGTTTAAAACACGGCAAAAGCAAAACAAGATTAAGCCTTGTGACGGGTACTCACGGTGATGAGCTTGAAGGGCAGTACCTCGCCTATATGATCGGCTCGTATATAAACGATAATATCGAACAGCTTAACGGTATTGTCGACATCTACCCCGCACTCAATCCAATGGGCATTGACAGCATAACAAGAGGATTACCGATGTTTGACCTCGATATGAATCGTGTATTTCCCGGAACAAAGGATGGTACAATGGTGGAGGTAATATGCTCATCTATCATTGACGATCTGATCGGTTCGGATGTCTGCGTTGATGTTCATTCCAGCAATATTTTCTTGAAAGAGATGCCACAGATAAGAATGAGCATACCTACAGCGCCAACACTTTTACCGTATGCAAAAATGATGAATGTAGACTTTGTGTGGATACACGAATCGGCGACGGTTTTAGAGTCCACTCTTGCCCACACACTCAACAGCAGAGGAACAAAAACGCTTGTTGTGGAGATGGGCGTTGGTATGCGCATTACGAAGGAATACTGCAAACAGCTTTATGACGGTGTATTTAATCTTATGAAAGAGCTTGGAATGTGGAGCGGCGAAACGGCTGATGTGCGCGAACCGATAATCTCCGAAGGACGCGAGGTCGGGTTTGTAAATTCCGACGCTGCCGGAATTTTTGTACCGTGTGCGAATTTTGGCGATAACGTAAAGCTCGGCGATCATATTGGCGATGTGGTAGACCCGCTTACATCAAAGGTCGTGGAAAAGGTGCTTGCCGTATGCGACGGAATGATATTTACAATGCGCGAATATCCCGTAGTTTACGGCGGCTCTCTTTTGGCTCGGATACTGAAGATGTCTCAAAACGGAGGTGATACGCAATGAAAAAGAATATACTCTTTTCGCTCAAATCCCCCTACCGTGAACAGCTCGATATCATTGGATTTAAGTTCGGACATGGAAAGAAGTCTCTCGCCATCGTTGGCGCTATGAGAGGGAACGAGGTTCAGCAGATGTATGTTTGCTCCCGAATGGTTCAAGAACTGAAAAAGCTGGAATCAAAGGACAGGATCGCCGAGGACACCGAAATACTTATAGTGCCGTGTGTCAATTATTACTCTATGAATATTGGCAAGCGCTTCTGGGCGATGGACAACACTGATATCAACAGAATGTTCCCCGGCTATAACCTCGGCGAAACGACACAACGTATTGCAGATGGACTATTTTCAATGCTTCAGGGGTATGAATACGGCATACAGCTTGCAAGCTTTTACCAGCCGGGAATATTTCTGCCCCATGTTAAGATAATGGATACTGGCTTTACATCTCCCAATATCATGAAGGATTTTGGTCTTGAATTCGGCATTATACGCAAGCCACGCCCTTATGACACAACAACCCTCAACTATAACTGGCAGGTATGGGAAACAAAGGCATTTTCGGTCTATGCAAACGCTACCGATGAGATCGATGTCAAAGCAGCCGATGAAGCAGTCAATGCCATACTTCGCTTTATGAACAACAGAGGCATCGTTTCGACAAAAACGCCTCCGGGATACATCACCGAAATACTTGACGAAAGTAAAACGAAGCAGATACAGTCTGACAGTGCGGGAATATTTTTCAGGAATACCGAGATCGGCAAGAAAGTTGAACGCGGCAACATTCTGGGCAGAATATACGACCCGCTCGACGGTGAGCTTATCGCAGAGATCAGATCGCCTGTTTCAGGAACCGTTTATTTTGTGTATAACAGTCCGCTGATTAATTCGAAGACGGTATGCTTCAAGATCATCAAATAACGAACGTGAGGAAATTTAACAATGATTGCTTTGAATGATTATCTATTTTCGGGGGATACCGTGCTGAAAATACTGCACCAGTATTCCTGCGATCTAAAAAAAGAAGCGGCTGCCAATCGCAATATGATCGACCTTGTACACAGTAATTTTCTGATACAGCTTACGGAGCTGCTTGAGCATAACGACTTTTTAACGTCACAGTCGCAGAGAATAAAGGAGTTTTACAAATACATGACGAGCGTTTATCCCTTTCTTGCGTTTACGTTCAAGGGAAGAATAAAATCTCTTATCCGTGCGGAGGAGAAATTCAATGGGTATATTCTCGAATACATTTACGATTACTACAAAGAAAACGGAACCTACCCGACCGAAACGCAGATCAAGAGCAATCTTCTGTGTTTCAGAGATTTGATTGCATACCGCATTGTGATATCGCTACCACTGTGTCATGTATCTTCAAAAGAAAGGATAGACGAGCAAGAGATTGGGTACCTTTACGAGATTGCAAACACAATGCCAATGTTTCTTGAAGAGCGAGGATTTACCGCTGAGCTTTCAGGCATTGAAGGAAGGACGGTATCAGAAAAGCTGACAGAGAGCAACCGTGTTTACTACAGAGATTACGTTGCGAAACCACGCTCGTCTGGGTATCAGTCACTGCACATCACGTTTTACGACAATCTTGCACGTTGCTTTACGGAAGTGCAGCTTCGCACAAAGGATATGGACGATCTCGCAGAGATCGGCAAAGCCAACCACTTCGGCTACGAAAAGCACCAAGAGGAATGCCGCTCCAAACATGACATTATCCCAGAGGGAGAATGCAAATATTTCGACGAAGCATACGAAAGGCTAACAATGCTGCAGGAACTTGACCTTTCCGCTGTCAATGTGAATATGTTTAAGGCGATAAACAATCAACTCATAAACGATGGATGCGGACTGTTTAGAGGACGACAGATACTTCCGTTTGAACATTTGTCAAGGTTTCAGAATGATCTTATTGACTGACAATAATGGTATTTTTATCTACGCGTTTATTCTATTCAAGCTTCTTAAAGGTTTCTGCAAGAATCATTTGCTGTTTTTTCATTTCTTACTTCTTCCTTTAAACTAACCATCTCAATACTCAATATAAGGCAACACCTCATAAAATCCTGAAAATACTTTTCGCAAAAGAAAAGCACCCGACAAAACAGCTAAGTGTATATAGTATATCCTATTTTCTTTCACAATGCAAACAGAATCAAGCTGACAGAGTTTTTTTGTCAGCCAAATACAGATTCGCCAATGCGAACATTATGTAGTTTTTGGCTGTCTGTTTTCGCAGACCTCGATATCTCGTTTTTCGGTAGCCGAAAAGCCTTTTAGTTACATCATGTTCGTTTGCAGGCGTGGTTTCTACGTGATGTACCAGACCGTTGTCGTTGTCAATGCCGATATGGGTCTTTGTAGCCGAAATGCAATGTGTTGCCCTTCTTTGCAGAATGAGCTTCCGGATCACGTTTCTTTTCCTTGTTCTTCGTGGACGACGGTGCTTCGATAAATGTTGAATCTACAATCGTTCCTTTTTCAGAATTAATCCACGCTCTGTCAGAATCTCTAAAACCAAATCGAAGATCTTTTTCTGTAATCCATACTTGGTTAACAAATTCCTAAAACGACCGATAGTATCTCCGTCAGGAACATCGTCAGGTATACTTACACAGCAGAACTCTCCGAATGCACGACTATCGAGTATTTCGTACATCACTTTCATATCCGCAAGATCGTAAAGATTTTGAAATATGAATATTCTCAGCATCAACTCCAACGGATAGGGTCTGTTACCACGTTCTCCTTTGTAATAGTATGGCTCTACAATTTTTGTTATTGCGTCCCATGGGATTATGTTATCCATTTTCTCTAAAAATTCTCTTTTGTTGGTTCTGGCTGCACCAAACTCATCATTCATTTCCGCCAGCGTCATTTGTCTGTTCATG
>ONAH01000209.1 GCA_900315715.1 uncultured Eubacteriales bacterium | reverse complement strand
TGTAACCGCTCCTATTGACAACTGTACATGGAAGTGCGGCGATAACGCAAATGCCGTATTGTACAAAAGCGGTACACTGTATGTAATTGGCGACGGCGATATGTACGATTCTGATTTTTCTGAGGATATTAGCACCAACAAAAACCATGGTTGTTTTTATCGTTATGTCATTTTTTCGATTGTCACCTCAAGTATAATTTATTATATATTCTATAACACTGCGTCAATGTATATTTCCGGAAATTTTACATAAAATATTTATGATTTCGATATGCAGGAGGGTTAATCATGTCAAATAATGTACGGGTATGCAGGTTACTCCGCTATACTAATAAGGGCGTTCTGCACACTGTTTTCGGATACGGAGGGTTTGTATGTTTTATGCTTCTGTTTGAGATAAGCTTTTCTCTGCTGTGTATCCGTGAACTTATAAACCTGCTGCCGTTTCTTGCATTCGCTGTGACATGCTTTACAGTTGTTTCGTGTATCTTTATTATCAACTGCGAAATTGATTACTGTTCAAAACTAAGCTGGGTACTGCTTACTATTTTTATTCCTTTGGCAGGAGGTCTGCTTTTCTTTTACTCTAACGCAAAAATCACCCGCCTTCGTGAAGAACATAAACTCAAAAACATAAGCCGAAACAAACTGTTCCCGAAAAGTCATTTCAGCGATGTATTGGAAGAACTCTCCGAAAAATCCGACGATATTGCAAACCTTGCTCTGCGTCTTAACAAAAGCGGAGAATATCCCATATATAAATCCTGTAAAACAAATTATTATCCATATGGCGAATACAAATGGGAGGCTCTTTTATCAGATCTAAATAATGCAAAAAAATACATTTATCTTGAATATTTCATCGTAGAAGAGGGCACTATGTGGGGAAGTATTCTTGATATTCTCATAAAAAAAGCAAAAGACGGACTAGACGTCCGACTTATCTATGACGGCAACTGTGAACTCAGTCTGCTGCCGATTAATTATCCTAAAAAGCTTGATGCGTTGGGAATAAAATGCAAAGTATTCTCACGCTACAAACCCGTTGTATCTATAAACTTTAACTTCAGAGATCACAGAAAGCTTGTTGTCATTGACGGCAATATTGCATACACAGGCGGCGTAAACCTTGCAGACACATATATTAACTACGGCACCACTCCCGAACACTGGAAGGATACCGCAGTCAGACTTGAGGGCGAATGTGTAAACAGCTTTTCATTAATGTTTCTCAAAATGTGGCACAATGAAAACCTCTTACAGGGCGATGAATTACCCGATGTGAACCACAGCAAAACCAACTGCTGCGGTTATGTTATTCCGTTTGGATACAGCCCGTTTGACCAAAGCAACACAAGCGTCATACTCTACTCACACATTCTTCAAAACGCACGAAGATATGTGTATATAATGACTCCTTTTCTTGCGTTAGGCGACAGTATGCTCAGACTAATCAAAAGCACCGCAGAAAGAGGCGTTGATGTGCGGCTTATTATGTCGGGCATACCTGATAACAAGCCTATGCAGGCACTATCCGAAACATACTACAAAACACTTCTGAATTCCGGCGTGAAAATATACCGATACAATAAAGGCGTAGTTCACGCAAAAATGTTTCTTTCCGATGATACAAAAGCGGTGGTAGGCAGCGTTAACCTTGATTACAGAAGTCTGTACCACAACTATGAATGTGGAGTGTTTTTCTACAAAACAGATTCCATTAATGACATTATAAATGATTTCAGCCGCACGTTTACAATTTGTACCGATGTCACCCACGACAATATTCATTGCGGCAGTCTGCTTTCAAAAGCTGTCGGTTCTGTTATGAGGGTTGTAGCCCCTTTAATGTAGCAATCTGTCATATTCTCTCACGGGTAAGTTCAATAGCCTCTTTGCCCGTGAGATGTTCTATTTCCATAACAAGCATACATAACGGCTTATATTCACGTTCTATCGCTTTAGAACGGTTTTCATTGCTGTCGGTAGGATTGTATTTCAACGCAAGCTTCTCTATCGCCGAACGCTTTTCGCTTTCATCTTCTATGATTTTTAATTTCCCGAAAACAATAACACTCTTATAGTAAGTTGTATATTCTTCCGGTATAATATTATCCTCCGCTATAACACAAAAAGAAGCCTTTTCGCAGCGTTTAACTGCGTCTATCTTATGACCTGATTTTGCACTGTGAAAATAAATCTTTCCGTCACTGTAAACATAGCTTATAGGCAAAGCGTACGGATAACCATTGTCACCTGCTAAGGCAAGCACGCCTGATGTACCGTGTATGAGTATTTCCAAAGTTTCCTTCTCCGGGATAAGCTGTCTTTTTCTTCTCGGATCTCTGAACATTTTTTAACTCCTTTTGGAAACGGGAACACGTATTACTGTTTTAAGCTTTTCGGGTGAAGTTTTTCTGGGATCGCTCAAATAAATCTCATGGTGCAAACGCTCTGTTCCGATATCTTCTGCATACCCGTTTTCTTGTGCAAAGTCATGCATTATACCGATTGTCGCAGGCTCATCGTCATACGAACCCAAGTGCATACATTGTACACATATTCCCTCATTATATGTGAAAAACTCAACCTTTGAGAAATCCTTTTTCTTCTTCTCAGTGGCTTCTTTTACAGCCCAATCAAAATCCTCACGCTTTACAAAATCAGGTAAGCGAATTAGTGCTGTCCAGCTGAATTTTTCTTTATGAGAGTAATCTATCTTCTCTGCACCTTCCTGCTCCCACAAACCTTCAAGCGGCGGTACAACATAATCAAAATACCCTTCTATATTATAGCTTCCTTTTTTGCTCATCTTTATTGTATATGCTATACCGTACAGCAGTTCTATTGCCTGCTTATACTCTCCGCCCTCCTCGTTCGGATCGCCGTGGCCTCGTACCGCTATAAAATTCATAGTAGGAACTTCCACTATCGAAGGCTTATTCTTTGGCATATAATACTCTTTGTACTCTTTTTTATAATCAAACGGCATTTTACTAACCTCTCTTCTTGCGTTTTGGTTCGGGAAGTTCAGGATACATTTTCTCCATAAGAGTTTTCATAAATTCCTTGTCCTCTATGTTATATACAAGTATCATCTTCTTTGCTCCGTCATAAGGAATCTCTAAGTTTGCATCCGGCAGCATTTCTCTTGCCGCTTTTATATCTTTTACCAGAAATCTGTCATCGTATATACCGCCGACTACTTTTCCTTTATAATATATAATATACTCACCCATCATCGCTCTGTATGCGATATCTTCCGACAAGCTCAACTGCTCCAAAATATAATCAAGATATTCTTTTTGTGATGACATATACATTCCCCTTTGAAAAAATCTATAAAACTGCTTTTTACCTGAATTTAAAGATTATTCTTGTAAACCTCTCCTACAAGCTCCTCAAGTTCCTTAAATGTTGTAAGCTTTCCTGCCGCATTACGAAAAGCCGCTGCTCCCTTAAACCCTTTTAGATACCATGCAACGTGTTTTCTTGCCTCTCGCATACCGTGTTCTTCGCCCTTGTACTCACACAATGACTTTATATGTCTTAGCATTACATATAAACGCTCTGCTTTTGTTGGCGGCGGTATCTGTCGTTCGTCATTAAGCCACGAATATATCTGCATAAACAGCCATGGATTTCCTAATGCTCCTCTGCCTACCATAACAAGATCACAGCCCGTTTCCTCATACATTCTCTGAGCGTCCTCTGCTGTATTAATATCTCCGTTGCCTATTACAGGTATCTTTACAGCTTGCTTTACCTCTTTGATAATATTCCAATCCGCATGACCTTGATACTGCTGTGCTCTTGTTCTTCCATGTATAGCAACGGCACTTGCACCGTTTTCCTCACATATCTGCGCTACCTCTACCGCATTTATGCTATTATCGTCCCAACCTTTGCGTATCTTGACCGTTACGGGTACATCTACGGCGTTCTGAACAGCTCTAACTATTTCCCCGCATAGTTTTGGATTTTTCATTAAGGCACTTCCGCAACCGTTGCCGCTTACCTTCGGAGCGGGACAACCCATATTTATATCAATAATTTCAGGTTTATATTGCATTGCTGTAACTGCCGCCTGTGCCATAGTTTCTGGTTCGTTGCCGAATATCTGAACCCCTGCAGGACGCTCCCTGTCCGACACTTCCATAAGTTCGGTTGATTTCACGCTGTTATATGATACACCCTTGGAGCTTACCATTTCTGTTACTACATAAGCCGCTCCGAAATCTCTGCACAACTCACGAAACGCTCTGTCTGCAACTCCTGCCATCGGCGCAAGGGCAGCATATCCCTTTATTTCAACATTTCCAATATACATACTCAATCCTCCATATAAAAGAAAAAGCCCAACCTGATAGTTGAGCTTAAAATGGAGCGGATGACGGGGCTCGAACCCGCTACCTCCACCTTGGCAAGGTGGCGCTCTACCAGATGAGCTACATCCGCATATCTTTTATTTCTGACTGCTTTTCTATTATATCAACTTACGATTGTTTTGTCAATACTTTTTTGTATTAATAATAACAAAATTTTCTTTATTATTGTTTCATTAAAGACTATTATTATACATCTTTTTTGATATAATATAAGAAAAAACAATTCATACAACAAAAAGGAGCATATTTTATGTTGTGTCCAAGATGTAACACCAACAATCCCGACGGCAGTACCTTTTGTTCGGGCTGCGGTTTGACGCTTATTGACTCGGAAAAGGCTCAGGCCAACATTTCAGAGTCGTACAACGCTTACGGCAGTACAACTCCTCAGACAACCCAGTCCTACTATGATAACCAGCCGTACTCATCTTTTAATGCACCCCCTCAGTACCCCGTTCAAAATCCCGCTCCGTATCAACAGAATATGATAAACTATCCGCCATATCAGGATCCATATGCTGAACACGTCAGTGTGTTACAGTGGATAGGATTATTCTGTCTTAATCTTATTCCGGGTATCGGCTCCCTTGTGTACTTAATATTTATGTTTGTTTGGGCTTTCAGCAACACCCCCAAACGCTCCTTGAAAACCTTTGCACAGGCTCAGCTTATCATTGCAGGTATAGTTATTGTGATACTTATTCTTATTATGGGCATTTCCGGACTAACCATTGAGGAACTCCTTGATAGTATATGATTTATGTCTGCCCATTTTTATTTAGTTTTTAAAAACGACAGCCGTATTCTTTCGGCTGTCGTTTTAGTCTGTAAATAAACCCCGTATTCAATGCGAATACGGGGCAGAAATTACGCTGTAAAAGAATAATATGGCTTTAATAAGCAAAATTCGATATATATAAGCAACCCTTTCCACATATGGATTGCATACTTTTTCAGATTCATCGCAGCCGATTTAAGCCTGACTCTTTTGGTAACTTGGGACAAGCCTCTGTAATGAGTAAACCGCATTCCGTGTTTTTCCTTTGGTACAAAATCCTTTACGCTTACGAGTTCCATTTGACTAAGGTCTTTTTTATTCTTTTCGAGCATAGCTATCACCCTATTTTTTTATTATACCACTTAAAAACAAAAAACCTACCCTTTTGAGTAGACTTTTTCGACAGACTGTAATTGACTAATTAATAAATATTTAGTACAATATAACATATATTATCTAACAAATTTTCCGGAGGTATAAAATGGTAACCGGTATAATAAAAAATAAAATTGACAAAATCTGGACAGATATTTGGGCAGGCGGAATTACAAATCCGCTGACCGTAATAGAGCAGTTAACATACCTTATGTTTATACGCTCGCTCGATGTAAAAGAGCTTGAAAATGAGATGTTCGCCAATCTGACCGGCTGTAAAAAGCCTTATATTTTCCCAAGATCTGAGATAGGGCAGTCTATGCGCTGGAGCAATTTCAAGAATGATGATCCTCGTGAGATATACAACACGATATCTCAGCGTGTTTTTCCTGCTGTTAAGAAAATGAAATACGGCAGACTTCCCGATTTTGACGAAAACGGCGAGCTTGTGGAGATACCCGATATTGACGGCGCAGAGAATTTGCAGACGGCTTTTTCACGCTATATGGATAATGCAGTATTTTTGATACCGAATCCGCAAGTGCTGCAAAAAATAATTACGGGGCTTGACAACCTCTATGAAACCGATCTCGCCAAAGGTGATATGCAGGGCGATTTGTATGAGTATATGCTCGGTAAGCTCAATTCGTCAGGGCAGAACGGACAGTTCCGCACGCCAAGACAAATTCGTGAAATGATGGTTGAGCTTATAGCGCCTACTCCTGATGATATTATTTGTGATCCTGCGTGCGGCACTGCAGGCTTTCTTGTATCGTCGGCAGAGTATCTCAGACGGCACTATCTCGACGATCACGACCTCGGGTATATGACGGACGAACAGCGTGAACGCTTTGAATCAACAATGTTTTCGGGTTATGACACCGATTACACAATGCTGCGTATTTCTGCTATGAATCTTATGCTGCACTCCGTCACAAATCCCGATATTACATATAAAGACAGCGTTTCAAAACAGAACAGCGTCTGTGACAAATACACCGTATGCCTTGCAAATCCGCCGTTCAAGGGTACTGTTGACGAAGAAAGCATAAACGACGACCTCAAAGCCGTGACAAACACAAAAAAGACGGAGCTTTTATTTCTTGCGCTGTTTCTAAGACTTCTTCAAAAGGGCGGCAGATGTGCCTGCATTGTGCCTGACGGCGTTTTGTTCGGTTCGTCAAAGGCGCACAAGGCAATAAGAAAAGAGCTTATCGAAAATCACCTGCTGCAAGCCGTTATCTCTATGCCGAGCGGAGTATTCAAACCGTATGCAGGCGTATCAACAGCGGTGCTTGTGTTTGTCAAGACGGGCGCAGGCGGTACGGAAAATGTATGGTTTTATGATATGAAAGCTGACGGCTATTCGCTTGACGACAAGCGTTCGGAGATGCCCGAAAACGATATCCCCGACATTATAGCCCGTTTTCGTGATCCCGACGGCGAGCGTGACAGAAAACGCACGGAGCAGAGCTTTTTTGTACCAAAGTCGGAAATTGTAAAAAACGACTATGACCTGTCTATAAACAAGTACAAGAAAGTAGAGTACAAGCCCGTTGAATATCCCCCGACAAGCGATATTTTAGCAGAGATAAAAGGTTTGTATGATGAGCTTGGCGGTATGCTGAAAGAGTTGGGGGGAGTGGTTGGTGGCTAAGTTTCTCGAAGTGTTTGAAGATGTTACAAAATATGGCACTAAAATCCCGACAGATAAATACCTTGCCAGTGGTGAATATCCTATAATAGATCAGGGACAAACATATATTTCAGGTTACATAAATGATGGAACGGGACTTTTCACCGATGTTCCTGCTATTATCTTTGGCGATCATACAAGAGTGTTGAAATATGTTGATACACCTTGTTTTTTAGGTGCTGATGGTGTTAAACTTCTAAAAACCAAAGATAATTCATCTGATTACAAATACCTTTATTATGCTTTATGTAATGCTAATATTCCAAACACAGGTTATAATAGACACTTTAAGTGGTTAAAAGAAGTTAATATTCCGTTGCCAAATGTGGAAACCCAACACCAAATCGCCAACACTCTTGACAAAGTAACACATACAATTGATATATGCAACGCTATTCTTGAAAAGCTTGATTTGCTTGTCAAATC
>ONAH01000213.1 GCA_900315715.1 uncultured Eubacteriales bacterium | reverse complement strand
ATCAAAAGCATGGTAACCGTGATAATCATATCCGCTTGCATTCTCAACAACAGGTGTTATCCATATCGCACTGAATCCCAATGCTTTTATATAATCAAGCTTATCAATAATTCCCTTGAAATCACCTCTCCATGCAGGATCACTATCAGGGTTATTAGCCTTTTTATCTTCCCAGCAATGAACATTATTACTTTTATCGCCGTCATAGAAACGTGTAGTCATTAGAAAATATATTGAATCCTCTCTCATGTCAGTACGTTCCCAATCGCTTATAGGATCGCTTTTTTCAGGATTTTTCTTATACCATTTTCCGTCCTTGTACCAGTATTCACCTGTGGCGGTCTGTGTCATTTCGGCTGATTGATTTCCGTTTACAATAAACATAAAGTTTATTTTATTTATATCTGGAAATTCCATTGTAAACCAGTTTGTTCCTTGTGTAGAGTCCGCCGTCATAGCTTTTCCCGGATATTCAACCTCAAGATTAGCAGGCAAAGAATTCCAGTAGTACATTGTTGGTGCATTTCCTGAGCTGTCTTAATAATGTATTACTATACCGTTTGCAGCAGCAGATTCATTCTGTACTTCAGCAGCGTCTGCTGTTATTGTATTCACTTCGGATACTGCAATTCCGCCGGTCGTCACCATTGCAGCAAGCAGCGCACAACACAATATCTTCTTCAAAAGCTTTTTCATAGCGTATCCTCCTGAGATACTATATTATAAGCAACTAAAACATATTTAATAAATTATTATTAATATTACTGTTAATATTATAAAATATGACACCGTGTTTTTTATTCCTATTTAGAATTATTACGACATTGAAATCTGAATTTACTGTGAAAAAATGGGACTGTGAAAATTCACAATCCCATAATTATTGTTATTATTACTTAAGATATGTACCGTCCGGACCAATCTTTCCTGAAGGAGCACCTGCAGTCTGGAGAACATAACATCTCATGTTGCCCTGACCGATAGGGTCTGATGTAAGTGTTCCGCCCGATACTGTAACCGGAGTACCTGTTACAACCTCAACATAGTTACCGTTCTCAACACCTGTAAATGTAGCCTGACCTGATACTGCAACAAGACAATAGCTGTCAACACCATTTGCAGTATAGCGACGTTTGAACGACATACCGCCGCTGCAACCCTCTGTTGAATACTGACCCATCTGGAGTGCAGGCACTGCACGTCTAATCATATTAAGCTTCTGGAGATGAACTGCAAGAGGCTTTTTAAGTGTGTCTGCAACAGCTCCGCTTGCTGTGTATTGGCCGAAGTCGCTTGCCGAAACACTACCCTCAAGGTAATCACCGAAATAAGCACGTCCTGTTTTTGCAAGAGGAGCGTTCGGACCAACGTCGATCAACTCACCTGCCATAAACTCAACCTCACTACCGTAGTAGATACAAGGAATACCACGGAATGTGAACATAAGGCTCATGTTTTCTGCCCAAGCAGCTTCACCTGCGTTATATCTAACCTTCTGACATGTATCCGGGCTGTAGTCGTGAGAATCAACATATACTACGTTCCATGTAGCATCGTTGTAGTAGTTATCTCCGCCTACTGCGGTATTAAATGCTTCACTTGCTGTATAGAAATTCCAGTGCATCGGGAAGTCGATTACACCTGTACCGTTAGCTTTGCTGTAATCCGGTTGATGATATGCGTTACCTTTAAGGAATGCATTGTCGCTTCTCTCAGAGAAATCACTTGCATATACACCCCACTGCTTGATAGCGGTATCATAGTTGAATTTCCAATCTGTTGTACTCCACTTAGGTGAAGTAGAAGGCTCTGCCCATGTATAGAAGAAGCATGAATCCGAAGGACCACCTTCGTTCATTACCTCACGGCGACGTGAACAAACCTCACCAAATATGTAGAAATTCTTATAATTATTAATAAACTCAGGGAAATATGCTTCGTTAAGAGTCCAGCGGTTAATGTGTTTTTCTGTATCAAAACGGAAACAGTCAACACCCATATCTGCATATTGTCTAAAGCAATCTACAAGATAATTTGCAACCTCAGGGTTCTCTGTGTTAATATCAACGCAGTCATCAGCCATCTGACCTGTCTGCTCTGTATATGAACCGTAACTAAGGCTTCCGTCATGGTGATAATAGTTATTTGGATCGCCGTCGTCACTCTTAAACGTATCAATTCTTGCAGGGTACTGCCTCTGACCCGGCATAGTTTCATAATCAGGGAACTTCTTCAGAAGATTTGAACCCTGCACTACCTTTACGGATTCGAACGAACCTAAATCTGCATTGTAATCTTTTTCGAAGAAAGGAGCAAGCTTTCTCTCTCCGAAGTTACAAGTATGATTCCAAACAACGTCCTGTACTATCTTTATATCCTTTGCATGAGCGGCATTTATAAGATCCTGGAATGTTGCTCCGCTGCTCTCGTAACGTGGATCAACCTTTGAGAAATCAAATGCATGATAACCGTGATAGTCATAGCTTGACATATTCTCAACAACAGGAGTTATCCATATTGCGCTAAAGCCCAATGCTTTGATGTAATCAAGCTTATCTATAAGTCCCTGGAAATCGCCTCTCCATGCTGGATCGGTATCTGGGTTGTTAGCCTTT
>ONAH01000214.1 GCA_900315715.1 uncultured Eubacteriales bacterium | reverse complement strand
TCTGTCAGCAAAAGCTCAGCTTCCTTAACAAATTCTTTTGTACTTTCACATTCTCCGAAATACAGAAATGTTATTTCACAGTTTTTTTGACTTATCATTATCGCCTTTAAATACTCCCCTTTGCCCGCATAATAATCCGCCGCTGCTTTCAGCAAATTCAAAGAACCAAAGTCTTGATTTTCCAGATCTGCAAGAATATGAGAATACAACTGTTTATATAATTTTTCCGAATTAGAATAATCCCCGGATTTTTTCCACAGATCGGCTATTCTTTTTAATACCCTCAATGCATACGATGAGTTTTCACCCTCTGTCCTGCATTTTATATTATAGTTTTTCTCAAGCATTTAAAAAGCTTTTGTATAATCTTTTGTGATTTCATAAATCTCAGCCATTTTTTCAAGAGAATCGGCAGCCAATAAAGCATTCTCGCCCCATTCCTCTTTTATAACTTCAAGGCTTTTGTCAAGCACTTCCAAAGCCTTATCGTAATTGCCGGATTTTTTTTGTATCTGTGCCAAAGTGACAAGCCACAGCGGCTGTTTGCTGCCGGTTGACGTGCATATTAATTTATAGTATTTTTCACCTAGTTCAATCGCTTTTTCATACTCTTTTTTATAGTGCAGACGTGAACTAACAATCTCAGCGAATTAAGCGTATCGGGGTGAGTTTCACCAAGTGTATTGCATTTTTCTAAGTACTGTTGTTCCTTCCTTTTAATAAAATCGTCCAATATCATTCACCTCAAAAAACAGTCATCTTATCTTCACTTTATTTTCTATCGCCTTTACAACTTTATTAAACGACTCTGAATTTTTATTAATTTCGTCAACCTCTATAATCTGAAGATTTCCTATTATAAATTTAAGTGATGAACCCAAGGTCATATTATCTATCTGCATTGGTATGATAGTTTTGTTGTCCTCTAACGCAAGCCACACCTCACGCTCAACATACTTTGAATTTTGCGCAGCGTCCGTCAGTATCAGCAGCAAACAAGCGCAGTTATCTATAGCGTCATTTATAACCATAATATACTCCTCTCCAGCGGGGATACTATATGGCGCCATCCAGCAGGAAATCCCTTTTTCCGTCAAAAGCTTTCGCACAAGGTTAGCTTTTTCTATACTTTGTGTGTTATAGCTAATAAAGACATACGGTTTCGGTTCGTCCGAAAAAATCATATCAGGATCTGTCATATCGGTTCCGTTTTCGTCCGGTTCGCTCTGAAGATACAGACACAACTTATCTATCATACTGCCAAACGTCATTTTTTCCGTAAAAATTCGCTGGTATTTCATAATGTCTGCGATTTTCTTCGGCATATCGGTCGGTTCAACGAACGATTTATGCTGTATCGGAATAATGTTGCGATTCATCTCTATTGCACGAACTATCTCTTTCCTGACATAATTATCGGAATATATACACTTGTCAAGCACTCCATTCGTCATTATAAAAATAAAGTCTGTACAATTTTTTATTATTTCATTATTCTGCTCTCCGTATTCGCCTTCCTGTTCCGGCAAAACATCTACAAACACACTGTATCCTCTTTTTGCAAGTGCTTCATATACGGGTTTTGCAAGCTCTTTTCCGGTTGTACGGTCATAGCATATATAAATATCATATTCTTTATTCACGATTTTCTCCTTTATCTTATGCAATCGGAAGTTTTTCGGACTGTAAACACTATTCATTTTTGTTTTACCTTATTATAAACAGTTCCAATCTCCACCCTTGATGGTTTCTCCGTTGTCATCTCTTGCAGGTGTGCTGTCCGTTCCAAGATTGTCGGTAAGATACATTATCACTGACAACGCCGCTATCGGGGCTGTTTCTGCACGAAGTATTCTGTTTCCAAGAGTGGCGCACTCCCCTCCGTGTGATATTATCATATCTATCTCCGAACGCTCAAATCCGCCCTCACTTCCTATAAAAAGTGACAGCTTATCTTTTCTTGACGCTGTAAGTGTGCCAAGAGGTTCTCCCCCAAGTTCATAGCATACAACCGCCGTTCTGCCTGCGCGCTGTACTGCTTGTTCAAGCTTCATTAAAGGCAGCACCTTTGGAACAACTCCTCTGCGTGACTGCTGAGCCGCTTGAAGTGCAATTTTATTCCAGCGCTCTGTTTTTTTCTTTGCAGATTTTTCATCGGGACGTGATACACACCTATCTGTAAGTATCGGCACTATCTCCTTTACTCCAAGTTCAACCGCCTTTTGTATAATAAAATCCATTTTATCGCCCTTTGCAAGCGCTTGATATAGTGTTACATATGTTGTGGGTTCGTTGTTGCAAGGATAGCTTTCAACCACCCTTACTTCTACCGCACCGCCCGATATTGTTTCTATTACACAATCATGACGCATTTCATCAGCGTCGCAAATCGTTAGCTGTTCGCCCTGCTTCATTCGAAGCGACTTTGTAATGTGGACAGCGTCCTCTCCTGTTATCGTATGAACAGGGGTGTTTACACTGTCTGCAAAAAACCATGCCATATCTTACCTCCGTCATTCAAAATCGCTGAATGAGTAACTTTTCGTACTGCCGCCCGATGAATTGTTATTCGACGCTATATACCTGTCTATCTCTATCGCCCTGCGTTTTCTCACCAGTTCGTTAAGCAGAATTATTCGTGCAAACCTGTTTGCTATCATAAACGGAATATTAATAATAAATACTATACTCCCTATTATAAATCCTAAGTATGGAACATTTATTATTACGGCAAAAATAAAGTACATACAATTCAGAATATTAAAAAGCTCACTTCGGCAGGTTATCGAAATGTACTTTTTGAGCTTATCTATATCTGCATTTTCTATTTTTTTGTAGTCGATACCGTCCCTGTTGAATTTTATCGGAAGCACTCCGTACCATGCGCCAACATCAAAGTTATCGCTGTAAAAATTTCCTCTTTTTTCCCAGCCGTAAATCCGATACGGAAATTTTCTGTAATCAACGTGTTTCAATTTAACAGTTCTTGCTATTACAAAGGACGCAAATACCCACAAGCATATCATCAGAATATTTATTATAAGCGCCATTCCCAATGTACTGCTTTTTAACATTTCCGCCGTTCCCTTCATATAAGATATAGTCAATTTCACTACTTAAAATATATCAAATTTTTGTATATTTTTCAATTTCAAAATTGTAACAAAATGATATACACTAAAAATTTATGTATATTACTATTGCAAACCCAACATAATGATGATAGAATTTATTTACCATTACTTTTTATTAAGGGGATAGTGTATTATGAAAACAATAGAAGAACAACTTGTAACCGCATTAACTGCACATGATCTTAAAATTGCCACAGCCGAAAGCTGTACTGGTGGACTTATATCCGAAATGATTACAAGAGTACCGGGCTCCAGCGCAGTCATTGAATGTGGAGTATGCTCATACTCTAACGATATTAAAATGAAACTTCTCAATGTAAAACAATCTACGATTGACGAATTTACTGAGGTAAGCGAACAGTGCGCTAAAGAAATGGCTGAGGGTGTCAGGCTTCTTGCTCAGGCAGATATCGGTATCAGTACAACCGGCTATGCGGGCCCGACCGGCGGCACTAAAGAAAATCCTGTCGGCACTGTCTTTATTGGCATCTCTACTAAAGACAACGTATTTGCATATAAAACCAATTTCCTTGATGAGGGCTGCAAAGACAGAATAGAAGTAAGAATACAATGTGCAAACAGTTGCCTCAGGAAAGTTCTCACTGTTATCTCACAACAGTGATTTCAACTTTTTTTCATTAACATACAGATAAATGCAGTATTTAGCTGGTGTACGACTGGCAATCAACCCGGAAACAAAAGATATCGTTCTTGCAAAGGAAACTAAACTTGACGTTGACCTCAAGCTTTCGGTTAAGATGAACTACAAGTTTTCGTCAAAAACTATTACCGCAAGTAATCTCTCACAGTTTGGTTCCGAGTCGGATACAGGTAAAATGTACATTACTCCGTTTTCGTTATCAATTTCACCGGACAAAATTAACTCCTCTGATACAGCCGATATTTTCTTTGCACCAAGCACTCTCATAATTACACTTTCAGACGGCAGTTGCGTTACAGCTTTCGAACAACAGACTAACGAATCAAATAAAGTTTTATATCGCTTTTACACCGACCACGGCGACGGTTCAAGACATATGCCTGTATCTATTTCTCCCAATGACATTAAATCGGTTGAGGCAAACGGAATATCCATTTTCTGATGTATCACCATTTCCAGAGCTTTTTGAAAATCTTTCTATAAGAATTCATTGAGCTTATACCAATATCACACTAAAGCAAAAATCAGCACATAGTCCGCTATGTGCTGAATACTTTTTTATCTGCTCATCTCTATTACGTGCTGTGGACATACCGAAACACACTTCTCACAACCCGTACATTTTTCGGCGTCTATTACAGCGTGAAATTTTTCTATCCTTATTGCGCCGAGCGAACATTCATTGTCGCATTTCATACACCCTATACAACCTACCGCACATGATTTCTTTGTCTGTGCGCCTTTATCACAGTTTATGCACTTTACAACAGCGTGCGATCTCTTGGGTTCAATTGCAATAAGCTTTTTCGGGCATACATTCACGCATTTTCCGCAAGCCCTGCACTTTTCTACGTTTACTTGTGCAACACCATCATTTATACTTATCGCACCATACTCACAGACATGAACGCAGTCCCCATAACCTATACAGCCGTACAGACACTTTCCCAAACCTGCGAATAGCTGATTTGCACATGCGCATGACCGTACTCCCTGATATTCTGCCATTTTAGCGGTGTTGCTGTCATTTCCGCCACAATGTACAACTGCCGTTTTAGGCACACTCTTTACTGCCTGTGTACCGATTATCGGGGCAATTGCGTCTATTGCCTCCTGACCGCCAAGAGAACATAATCCTAGTTGAGCCTCTCCGTTTGAAAGTGCCGCTGCATATCCCGCACAGCCTGAGTATCCGCATGCACCACAGTTTGCGCCGGGAAGGCTTTCTTCAATCTTTTCGGTTTTTTCGTCCGTTGGTACTTCCATTAAAACTGACGCCGCCGCAAGAACTACACCAACTATAAGCGAAATTACCACCACTAATAGTACTGCCGTTATAATACCGCTCATAACCGCCCTCCTTACTTCAAAAGTCCGTCAACTATACCGTTGAACCCTAAGAAGGAACAAGCTACAAGTGACGCAGATACAAGCGTTATCGGAAGCCCCTGCAAACTTTCCGGAATATTACAAGACTCAAGCCTTTCCCTTACACCCGCAAACATTACCATAGCCACCAAAAATCCTACTCCTGCCCCAAATGCGTTTACAAGCGATGCAATATACCCGAAAGACGGATCTTGTGCACCTTTGTCAAGAACAAGCATTGTAACGCCTAATACGGCGCAGTTCGTCGTGATAAGAGGAAGATATATACCAAGTGCATTGTAAAGTGAAGGCATATACTTTTTTAGTATTATCTCAACAAGCTGTACAAGACCGGCTATCACAAGAATAAACACAAGCGTCTGTAAATAATCAAGCTCCTTCGGTACAAGTATGTATGTGTATATCGGCCATGTTACTGCAGTCGAAAGAACCATTACAAACGTTACTGCCAAACTCATTCCAAGTGCCGTATCAAGCTTTTTTGATACTCCAAGAAACGGACATATTCCAAAAAACTTACAGAGTATGTAATTTTCCGTAAGTATTGCCGCAAGAAATATTCCTGCCAATTGAGTAAGGCTCATTACCCACACTCCTTTCCTTCTTTGAGCTTATTGCAGTTTCCGCTCATCGGGCAGGCAGCACAGTTTATATCTTTTTGTTTTTTCACAGGCTTGGAATTCAGCTTGTTTGCCGCCGCCATCAGCATACCAAACACAAAAAATCCTCCGGGAGGCAGTATGAAGATTAACATCGGGCTGCTGCTTATAATCGGAATACTAAGCCCAAACCAAGAACCTGCACCAAGTATCTCTCTGATACTTCCCATAATAAACAAGGCAGCCGTAAATCCTATTCCCATTCCAAGTCCGTCAAGTGCCGACGCCGCAACACCGTTTTTACTTGCAAACATTTCTGCCCTGCCCAGAATTATACAATTTACTACTATCAGCGGAAGATATACTCCAAGCGCCTCATCAAGCGACGGCGCATATGCTTTTATTATCATCTGAACGATTGTTACAAATGCCGCTATTATAGTTATATACGCAGGAATACGCACCTTATTAGGTATAACCGGTCTGAGTGCGGATATTACTGAATTTGAACATACCAGCACGGCAGTTGCAGCTATGCCCATTCCAAGCGCACTGCTTACGCCCGTTGTGACCGCAAGCGTTGGGCAGGTTCCCAAAACAAGACATAGTACAGGATTTTCTTTTATTATACCTTTTGTAAATTCTTTTATCAGAGGTTTTTTCTCTCCCATTACCCAACACCTCCGCTTATCTCTCTGTACAACTCCAACGCACGATTTACCGCTTCCGTTACGGCTCTTGATGATATTGTAGCACCAGTTACTGCGTCTATCTTCTGACTGTCGGGATATTTCTCTGCGTCCTTAGATACAATAAAATCTGTATTTGCGCTTTTAGACGAAAACTGACCGCAAAATTTCTTCTCTGATGTTTTTGCACCAAGCCCAGGGGTTTCGTCAGAATTATCATAGACATTTACACCGATAATACTTCCATTTTTATCTATACCCGTCATAACCTTTATCGTACCGCCGTAGCCTTTTATGTTTGTCGCTATCGTATAAGCTATTACTTTGCCTTCCTTATCCAGCACCTCATAACACTCTGCTTTTACGTCCTCTGTATCTATCTTCACATAACTGTCTGCGTTTTTCGGAGATACAGACTGCATCGACTTCTGCTTGCCCGTCTCCTCCGCAACCGAAATAGGCTCTTTTGTCAGTTCGTTTGTTCCTGCAAGAAGTACCGTCGATACACCCGTAATAAGCACAAGCGAAATTGTAGGGATAAGAATATCCCTTGCATTAAACTTTGGCATTTTTACTCTCCTTTTCTCCGAACGGGTGAGGACTTGTTGCCCTCTCTATGAGAGGTACAAGTATATTCATTATGAGTATAGAAAACGATACTCCCTCAGGCAGGTTTGCATAATTTCTGATAAGATACGTTAGTATTCCGCAGCCTACCGCAAATACCGCTCTGCCTTTTGCATTTATCGGAGAGGTTGTGTAATCCGTTGCCATAAACACAGCACCCAACAGTAAACCACCGCTGAGAATTTCAAACAAAACATCCGTCCCAAACAAAAGCGACATCACAGCTACCGTACCAACATATGAAAGCGGAATTATCGGGCTTATTACTCTGCGCACAATAAGATATACAAACCCTATAAGTATAGCAAGCGCACACGTTTCACCAAGACAACCTCCCGTTGTTCCGAAAAACAAGTCCTTTATCGCTACGGTTTCTCCGTTATTCCTAAGCGCCAGCGGAGTTGCACATGTTACTGCGTCAACAGTTCCGCTTTTATACCAGAATGGTGCCGCCCATGTTGTCATGGCTGTCGGAAAACTTGACAGCAGGATAATTCTTGCCGTCAATGCTGGGTTTACAAAATTATTGCCTATACCGCCAAACATCTGCTTTACAACAACTATTGCAGCTATCGAACCAACTGCCGCATATATAGGGTTTATACCGACAGGCAGATTTAACGCCAGTAAAATTCCTGTCACAACTGCCGAAAGGTCATATACAGTATTTTCACGCTTCATCACTTTTCTTGAAATATACTCAGCAAGAACAGAAACAAATACCGTATCTACAATTATTACAAACGCACGAAAACCAAATATCACTACCGACGCTACCATTGATGGCACTAATGCAATTATTACGTCAAGCATTATATTTGTAGTTGAAGCTTTAGATGTAATGTGCGGAGAGGCTGATACTAAAAGATTTTCTTCCATACCTCACACTCCTTGTTTCTTTGAAGTATTTCTGACCATACTCTTGCCCTGACGCATAATCTGTACTAACGGGCGATGTGCAGGACAGTTATACGCACACGTTCCGCACTCCATACAATCCATTACGCCGCGTCTTTCAAGTTCCTCTGTATTGTTAAGCTTTACCGCCTTCTCAATCGCAACGGGCATTAGACTGAACGGACAACTCTGCACACACTTTCCACAGCGAATACAATCGGTAGGCTTTGGCAATACTGCATCTTTTTCGTTAAAAGCAAGAATAGCGTTATTCTGTTTCAAAATCGGGAACCTATCGCTTGCAAGCGCTATACCCATCATTGGCCCGCCGCTGATAAGCTTACCGCACTTTTCTTTATACCCTCCGCAAAAATCTATAATATCTTTTATCATAGTACCAATCGGCACAATTACGTTCTTAGGTTCCGATATTGCCGAACCGTCTATTGTAATTCTCTTTGAAACAAGCGGAATACCGGTTCTGATATATGACGATATAAACGCCACTGACGTTATGTTCATAACTATACAGCCCGTATCAACAGGCATCTTTCCCATAGGTACTACTCTGTTTACCGCCGCTTTTATTATTACTTTCTCTGCACCCTGAGGGTAACGTGATTTCAGTGACAGAACACATATCTTCTGTTTTTCTTTTTCTTTACATTCCTTTATTGCTTTTTTCAACTTCTTTATTGCCTCAGGCTTATTATTCTCAATACCGATAATTGCCCTGTCCAGCGACAACATTCGTATCATAAGTATAATTCCGTTTATAACATTATCAGTGTTTTCTATTGCTTCACGATTATCTGTTGTTATGTACGGTTCGCACTCAGCACAGTTTACTATTAGCGTATCGACGTGCTTTTCATCGGGAACATTGATTTTCACATGAGTTGGAAAACCGGCACCTCCAAGACCTACAAGACCGCTTGTATTTACTGCGTTCAAAAAGTCCTGCACCGTATTTATAACAGGCGGCTTTATTTTCTTACTTATTCGCATTTCACCGTCTGATTCAAGAATAACTGCGTCCTCTATATGACCTGTCGGAAGCTTTATCTTAGTTATCTTGCCAACCCTGCCCGACACGGTTGCATGAATAGGTGCCGACACCATGCCTTCTCCCTCTGCAATAAGATCCCCTATCGCTACTTGCATACCGGTTTTTACAACAGGTTTACAAGGTGTACCTATATGCTGTACCATTGGCAAAATTACCTTTTTGGGACACGGCATTATAACCGACTCACAGTTGCAGGTGTTTTTTTTATGTAAAACGTGTACGCCGCCCCTTGTGCGGTAAGGTTTTTCCGGTAAAGACAAGAAAGTCTTTTCCATCGTGTACCACTCTTTTCTTCATAATAATCATCTATATCAATGTATTCACATTCTCAAAGGCTTGTGATAATCACAGCGCTTCTATTATATATCTGAAAATTAAGACATACTTTATATATTCTATCACTTTACTAACAGCTTTTCAATAAAAGAAAAAAGAAATCCTATGATTTTTGCAACCTGATTTATTACATCAACAGAATAATATTCTACTTACCGCAAATACTATATTTACGATTGGAGTGATAATATGTTACTAAGCTATATTAACGCATTCTGGGTTGGCGGACTAATCTGTGTTATCGGTCAAATTCTGATAGACAAAACAAAGCTTACCCCTGCAAGAATACTTACATCTTACGTTGTCGCAGGAGTAATTCTTGGGGCGGTAGGATTATATGAACCTCTCATCAAATTTGCGGGTGCGGGGGCAACTGTTCCGTTGTCCGGATTTGGGTATGCAATATCACAGGGGGTTAAAAAAGCTGTTAACCTCACTGGGTATCTTGGAGTATTCACAGGCGCTATTACTGCCGCAGCAGCAGGAATTACAGCCGCACTAATATTTGCGTTTATTGCGGCTTTGTTTACAAAGTCTTCTGATAAGGCATAAATTTTTTTAAAAAACTCTTGACAAAATCATTATTTGTGATATAATAGATTTTGTCGTTGGGGAATTGTGTAACGGTAGCACGACAGACTCTGACTCTGTTTGTTGGGGTTCGAATCCCTATTCCCCAGCCATTAACCTCTCTGAGTAAAT
>ONAH01000215.1 GCA_900315715.1 uncultured Eubacteriales bacterium | reverse complement strand
GCCTCCTCTGGTCTTTCCCCAGGCTCAATCTTTCCCCCCGGAAACTCCCAGCCGTCCTTAAATTCACCATATCCCCGCTGGGTAGCCAGTATCTTATCGCCCTTACGAATTACTGCTGCTACTACATTTATAGTTTTCATTAAATCCTCCAAAAATTAGCCCATAACGTTGCTTTTTAGTTTCATAGCATCTTTTGCCAAAAGCTTCCGCTCCAATTTCCAAGTAATATTCATTGGATGGCTACCTGTATGAGTTACATAATTTACTGGACCAATAAAAATATACGGTGCAGTTCCCATACTATTCTTTTTGTAATCTCTGACAAAAAGCAATATTGTATTTCCCATATTCTTATGATTAATGTATCGTTGCCCCGTAGGCGCCGTTTCAGATGTGGTACTCTGACTTTGCCAATGAAATAATTCATCACTAATAAAGTAATCATCATACATTGTTGTAGGAGAATAATCTTTATCAGATTTATTAATAGTCACAAAAAATAAATCTGTCTTTTTGTCGTTGACATATAAAACTCCCTGACGCATAGAAGACAATTTAAGATAATCCATAGCTATTAAAATTTGATCTTTAGTATAAGAACAATGTAAATCCATTGGGCACTCATATTCTAATAATAATGGCTTATACAGAATATCTGTCTTATCAAGATTATATTCCAATATTTCTATTATTTCATTAAGAACCATTGGGCAATCAGACAATTGTTTTAGATTTTCCTGAATTTCTTTACTTGTAGGATCAAAAGTCTGTACATTCCAAACAGTAACATAGAACATCCACAATAAATGTTTTTCGTACCCTGATAAACTACCAATATCAGTCGTCTTAATATTAGGCAAATATCTCAGTAAAAATTTAATCCAACGCCTAGAATTAATAGTAACAATTATAGGGAATGCCTTTTTTATAAACAATTCAGTCATCGGTTCATTATATTTCTCAATGGCTCCGGCTGACATGCAAAGATCGTAAAAACCGTAATTTTTATAAATAGCAGAAATAGGCTGATGATAATATTTTAAGAATTCGCTCAATGTAGGGATTCGTTTAGTTTCATCTACAAAATCGTTTATCCGTTTAACAATACTTGCCCTATTATTAAATGCTTGACTAATATTATCAAGTACATATTCTTTCGCCTTTTTCTCCAGCTGAACAAAACACCCTCTAGGAACTGATGGAAAACCCTTATCCATTTCTGTTTTCACACTGTGCCTAGTATTGGAAAGTAATGCTGCAAATTTTTCTTCGTAATTATATTTCTTATTTGCCTGGCCAACGAAATCTAAAACTGTTAGACAATCCTTCCCTTCAAATAATCTTAAGCCTCGACCCAACTGCTGTAAAAATACAGTTAATGATTCTGTAGGACGCAAAAACAGTACCGTATCTATTGCTGGTATATCTACACCTTCATTGTAAAGATCAACAACACAAATTATTTTAATTTCGCCAGCTAATAATCGTTTCCTAGCCTTATTTCGTTCATCATTCGGTGTATCTGAACTCAACGCTATAGAACTCAACCCACGCTTATTAAAAAAATCTGACATAAACATAGCATGCTGTATTGATACGCAAAAGGCAATACACTTCATAGTTGATGCATTAGTAACATAATAACTGATGGAATCAACAATATGCCCCGCTCTTTTTTCTGCAACATATCTGTCAATAGTATAAATATTGCTAAGCTCTGTTTTATCATAGCCACCATTAGTCCATTTAATGCTGCTTAAATCCACATCATCGGATACACCAAAATATTGAAACGGACACAATAGCTTTCTGTTTATTGCTTCAGGAAGTCTTATTTCCGCCGCAATACGTCCATCAAAATAATTTAAAACTTCTTTCCCATCATTTCGCTCTGGGGTAGCTGTTAACCCCAAAAATATTTTCGGAGTAAAATAATTTAAAATATTTTGATACGTTTTTGCCGCAGCATGATGAAACTCATCTACAATAATAAAGTCATAATAATCTGCCGCAACATTTTCGTATAGTTTGCGTGACTCCGCTGTTTGTATTGAAACAAATAAATGCTCAGCACTAGACGGTTTATCATAAGAACCGACAAATAGCTCACCAAAATTTGGTTCCTTCAATACACTGCGAAACACTTCTACACTTTGCTTTAAAATTTCTTCCCTATGTGCTATAAATAACAATCGTGCAGAGCCATTATCACGCCTAAAACGTCTATAATCAAAAGCTGAAATAAGTGTTTTGCCGGTGCCTGTAGCTGCTACTATTAAATTTTTAAAATGTCCTTTTTCTTCACGCTCCACTTGCAAGCGATCTAATATTTCTTGCTGATAGGAATAAGGATTTATATCCAAAACATACTCCCGCTCCTCCATGTTTCCGATGTGTCTTTCATCAGCAATAGCTTTAATTAACCGGTTTTTTTCTGTAAAAGAATATGATTCAAATTCAGGCGTACACCAATATGTCTCAAAGGTTGCTTCTATCTTTTTAATATTATTAGGCTGATCTTGTTTAGTAAGCTTTACATTCCATTCCAATCCGCTGGACATGGCAGCATTTGATAAATTGGATGAGCCAACATAAGCCGTAGTAAAACCTGTATCACGATAAAAGATATATGCTTTAGCATGAAGCCTTGTTCTTTTTGTGTCATATGAAATCTTGATTTTTGTATTAGGCAATTTTGCCAATTCATCAACAGCTTTTACATCTGTTGCCCCCATATATGAAGTTGTAATTATCCTAAGCTGACCACCATTACCGGTAAATTCCTTCAACGGTTCCAGTATTAGGCGCAAGCCTGTCCATTTAATAAATGAAACTAACATATCAACTCGATTTGCAGTTTTCAATTCTTTATTAATCTCTGAAAACATGGTTGGTTCATTAGGCGCACCTGTAAAAAGGCTGCTAGAAGAAACAGATGTCTCCGGCCGTTCAATTATTTGCTCAACCTTTTTACCTATCGCCAAATTTGGGTTATTTGCCTCTATTAATCCTAATAACTGTTCCCCTTTCCCATTGATTGATTTATCCCCGTAATAATCATCACTCGTATAATTTCTGACAAGCTCAATAATATTATTAGCAAGTTGAACCTGCTGTTCAATTCCTTTATCACGGTCAAACAAATTATCAAGACCAGACTTAATAACATCACCTGTATATTTTGAAATAATTTCTGAGGCTTCTTTCTTATCTATGTCCTTAATATTTTTACATTGATCTGGCCACTCAGCCAATTCCTTAGACATAGCTTTGTTTATTACAGCTTCATAAATACCTGATTTCATACTGTCACCCCTGAATGTTAAACCAGTTAATAAAAAAACACTATATCACAATCAGTATAGCAGCATACAATAGCTGAAACAATAAAAGGCATATAATAATTAACATATATAAAATACAAAAATAAGCCCCTCCAAATTGAAGGGACTTACATTCCACTTTTTAACACTATTCGTGACAATCTACAATATAAATAAAATCATCATCATTCAATCCGTAAAGTAAACCGTTATTTATTGATTCGTTGGATAAATCCGTATTGAAGTCACCATACTTTGAGAAATAGCCATAAACCTCAGACAAAATATCCTTTTGTTCTTTAATTGTCTTTACATCATAACGCTCCAAAGTTTCTTCATCTACATAATCAAACATGTCCGGAACGTGCTCATAAAGCTCATTGAGAACCGCAGAATCACACGCTTCCGTGGTCTTATCGCCTCGCTCCATAGCAACTGCAACATATACATGGGCCATAACAAATAATCCTCCTTACTATAAAATAAACATATATTCGTTGCTATTATTATACAGAACATATATTTGTTTTTCAACTATAAATTTGATTTGATAGGCTTTTGCCATGTAGTGATATTATTGAACACTAAAACTTCTTTATTATCATACTTAATCAGATAAAATTATATCCTCAAATTCCTCTTTCCCCAGTATAAAGCCACAATTAACAAGGCGTTCTTTACGTTTTTCATATAATTCATCCACCATGGCATACGGATAGTATTTTGTGAACACACTGTAGGCACGTACTCCGTATAGCCAGCAGGATCCAATGCATAAAGTCTAGTATTTATTTTTTTGTATGCATCTGTAAAATCTTTTGTTTT
>ONAH01000216.1 GCA_900315715.1 uncultured Eubacteriales bacterium | reverse complement strand
CCAAAGTGCGAAACACGCATCAACTTGTAAAATGGTCAATAAGAGTAGTAAAAGTGAGTATTTGCTATATAGACTCTGGAAGTTCATGATTTTGTTTTGAAACAAAATCTTTATGTGAATTTTGAGTATTTTACGGACGGTGTACGCACCGTCCTTTTTGCGTTAATATGTAAAATCTCTACAAGGGGGAAATAATTATGGAGGATAAACTCAAGCTTTACGGGTTCAATAATCTTACAAAAGCGTTAAGCTTTAATATCTATGATGTATGCTACGCAAAAACTCCAAGAGAACAGCGTGACTATATTGCATACATCGACGAACAGTATAACTCCGAACGACTTACAAATATTTTAACAACACTTACAGATATGATAGGTGCAACTGTTCTCAATATCGCAAAGCAGGACTATGACCCTCAGGGCGCAAGCGTTGCTGTACTAATTGCGGAGGGTTCGATGAAACCGTCGGGCAGAGTACAGCTTGCACACCTTGACAAAAGTCACGTTACAGTGCATACCTATCCCGAATACCACCCCGAAACAAGCCTTGCAACATTTCGTGTAGATATAGATGTTGCAACATGCGGAGAGATTACGCCTCTGTCAACGCTTGATTATCTTATAAGCTCATTTGAATCGGATATAATAACTATGGACTATCGTGTAAGAGGGTTCACAAGAGATGTAAACGGCAAAAAACTGTTTATGGATCATCATGTTGCGTCAATTCAGGATTACATTTCACCGGATATACTTGCAAAGTATGACGCAGTAGATATAAACGTATATGGCAGCAATCTTTATCATACAAAGATGATGGTAAAGGAAATAGATTTGCAGAATTATCTTTTTAAGACGGACGCATACGAACTGCCGCCTATGAAAAGACTTGAGATTATGGACAATCTCAGGAGAGAAATGATAGAGATATACAGCGGAAGAAATATTTTTTAATCAAAGAGGAGCTTTATTATGGCTTTATCTCAAAGTAGCGCCCCTATATATGAGGCACTGATAGAATTTGGAAAAAAGCGGGTAGTTCCGTTCGACGTACCCGGCCACAAAAGAGGCAGAGGAAACCCCGAACTTACTGAGCTTCTTGGAGAGAAGTGCGTAAGCCTTGACGTTAATTCAATGAAACCACTTGACTACCTGTGTCACCCGGTATCGGTAATTCGTGACGCAGAAATGCTTGCGGCACAGGCTTTCGGCGCCGCACACGCTTTTCTTATGGTAGGCGGTACTACATCATCAGTACAGACAATGGTGCTGTCAAGCGTAAAGCGTGGCGAAAAAATAATACTGCCCAGAAACGTCCATAAAAGCGTAATGGGCGCCCTTGTGCTATGCGGTGCAGTACCGGTATATGTTGATCCTCAGTGTGACAAGAGAATCGGCATACCGTTAGGCATGAGTTTAGAGGACGTAAGGCGTGTTATCAAAGCAAATCCCGACGCTAAGGCTATACTTGTAAACAACCCCACTTATTACGGAATATGCTCAGACTTGCGTTCTATCGTTAAGCTTGCTCACGAAAACAATATGCTGTGCTTAGTTGATGAGGCACACGGAACGCATTTTTACTTCGGAGAAAATATGCCCGTATCGGCAATGGCGGCAGGTGCGGATATGGCAGCGGCGTCAATGCATAAATCGGGCGGAAGTCTTACTCAAAGCTCTTTTCTGCTGATTGGCCCGTCTATGTCGGAGGGGTATGTCAGACAAATAATAAACCTTACTCAGACAACAAGCGGCTCATACCTGTTGATGTCAAGCCTTGATATATCAAGAAGAAATTTAGCGCTCAGAGGAAAAGAGATTTACTCAAGAGTTGCAAAAATGGCGCAGTATGCAAGAGATGAAATTAACACGATTGGCGGATACTATGCTTTCTCAAAAGAGCTTATCAACGGCGACAGCGTGTATGATTTTGATACGACAAAGCTTTCGGTTAATACACTTGGAGTAGGTCTTGCGGGAATAGAGGTATATAGCCTGCTGAGAGATGAATACGATATACAAATAGAATTCGGAGATCTGGGAAACTTTCTTGCATATATTTCCGTTGGCGACAGACAGCGGGATATCGAAAGATTAGTCAGCGCCCTCTATGAGATAAGAAGAAGATATTCCCGCAGCAGTACGGGTATGACTCATCAGGAATACATCGAACCGATAGTAAAAGCAACTCCTCAGGAGGCGTTTTATGCCGATTCGGAGAATCTTCCGATAGAGGACACCTGCGGCAGAGTATGCAGTGAGTTTGTAATGTGCTATCCCCCCGGAATACCTATACTTACTCCGGGCGAACTTATTACTAAAGATATACTTGATTATATAAGATACGCAAAGGAAAAGGGTTGCAGTCTTACAGGTCCCGAAGATCCCGACGTTAATACGCTTAATGTCATAAAATGAGAAGTTAGGATTGAGTTTGCAAAGTAAATTACAATGCTGTGAGTTTTATGCAAACTATATACTAAACACTAACAACCAAGGAGGTAAATATGGAATTTTGGTTTTCCGAAAATCACACGCCGAATGTACAAATATCTATCCGTGTGGATAAACAGCTGTACAGCGGCAAAAGTGAATTTCAGCGAATAGATGTATTTGAATCGCCTGAGTTCGGCAGATTTTTAACCCTTGACGGCTATATGATGCTTACCGAAAAAGATGAGTTTATTTATCACGAAATGATAACTCACGTCCCCATGGCGGTTCACCCGAATGTAAAGAAAGTTCTTGTAATAGGAGCAGGCGACGGCGGAGTAGTTCGTGAACTCGTTCGCTATCACGATATTGAACATATAGATATGGTAGAGATAGATCCCCTTGTGGTTGAGGTTTGCAAAAAGTATCTCCCACAGACCGCCTGCCGTTTTGACGATCCACGTCTTACTCTGCATTTTGAGGACGGACTTCGTTTTGTTCGTTTCAAAGAAAACGAATACGACCTTATCATTGTTGACTCAACAGATCCGTTCGGTCCGGGAGAGGGACTTTTTACAAAGGAATTTTACGGAAACTGCTTTAAGGCACTCAAAGACGACGGTATCCTTATCAACCAGCACGAAAGTCCGTTCTATCCTGAGGACGCACAGGCTTGTCAGAGAGCGCACAAAAACATAGTAAATACATTCCCGATAGCTAAAGTGTATCAGGCACATATCCCGACATATCCGTCAGGACACTGGCTGTTCGGTTTTGCTTCAAAAAAATACCACCCGCTCAGAGATCTTGACGAAACACGCTGGAATATGAGGGCGCTTACCTGCCGCTATTATACAACAACGCTGCATAAGGGTGCATTTTATATTCCTGCATATGTAGAGGAGCTGCTTAAAAGTGTTGAATAAAAATATAGAAACCTTTATCGCCTGCGACTGCGAATATGCAGACGCAAAAACTGTTATGTTCGGTGCGCCGTTTGATTCTACAACATCATTCCGCCCTGGTACACGCTTCGGGCCGTCGGCGATCCGCAGCGAATCATTCGGAATAGAAACTTACAGCCCATATCAGAACAGAGATTTGGAGGATATTTGCGTTTTCGACAGCGGAGATATCGAACTCAGAATCGGAGATACAGATGCTTGCCTTTCTCAGATTGAGGAGCGTGCGAAAACTATCCTTGATGACGGAAAGCGTCCTATGATGATAGGCGGCGAACATCTTGTAACACTTGGCGTATTTCGCGCGATTGCAGAGAGATACCCCGATGTTCATATCATACATTTTGACGCACACGCCGACCTCAGAGAGGATTATCTTGGCGTAAAGCACTCCCACGCATGCGTACTCAGACGCTGCTGGGACATTATCGGAGATGACCGCATACACCAGTTCGGCATACGCTCCGGTGAAAGAGCGGAGTTTGAGTTTGCTAAAACTCATACCGATATGCACCCGTTCAGCCTTGAAGATGTTGCAAGCGTTATTAAAGACCTTGCAAGAAAACCCGTATATTTTACACTTGACCTTGATGTGCTTGATCCGTCGATTTTCCCTGGAACAGGTACACCCGAAGCGGGCGGCGTAAGTTTTGAGGAGTTAAGACGTGCCGCAACACAGGTTTGTTCATCACTTAACATTGTAGGATGTGACGTAAATGAGCTTAGTCCGCACTACGACCACAGCGGAGTATCAACTGCCGTTGCGTGCAAGATTATTAGAGAGATACTGCTTGCTATGAATGAATAATATACATCAAGCTTTAGAGGGTGCATAAAAATGAAAGTAGTATATTCATCAACAGCCCCTGCGTCAAACAAAACATTACTTAAAGTTACCGTTATTCTTTTAGCGGTAACTATACTTCTGAATACAGGCGTGATTTTTCTGTATAATAGGAATTGGAAAGAATACCCCACTGTAACGGCTGAGGTACTATCCACATTTTCCGATGAGAACACAAGTACAATGCACCTAATCAAATACAAATATGACGGCAATTCCTATACAAGCAAGGTACACAAAGCTGCTTTGACTTTTAAACACAGAGGCAGCAAAATCAAAATCAAAGTAAACCCAAGCAGACCATACAATGTTTACTATTGAGCGTATCAATTTAGCGGATTAATTATATTAGATGTATTCGTTTTTGTATGGTGCGGTTTAGCTGGGTATATTCTCTATATCAATAATAAAACCCGTAAAGTTGAGCTTAACGATGATAAAGCCGGAGGGAAATATGAAAAATATATAAAGGACGTGACATAATGGAAATATCATCAGGCAAGCTTCCACTCAGTATGAAAGCAGGTAAAATTTTGCTGGTAACGCTTGTGTGCTTGTTTTCAATAGTTGATGTAGGCAAGCTTGTATTTCATACAATACAGTGGCACTCCTGTCCCAAAGTAACGGCAGAAATAACAAACGTTTACAAGTTAGAAGATGAGGACGGCACAACACGATACATTGTTTCATATGAATATGCAGAAAGCAAATACGAAACACATATAGACAAACCGTTTTACTGCTTTAAAAAAGCCGGCGATACGGTGAGTATAAAGGTAAAAACGGACAGTCCGTGGATAGTATATTATCCGAGAAACGATATTGACCGACTGTTTTGCGGTGCCTTCAATCATTGCAATGTATTTAATATATTTTTCAGGCTTTAAGAGTAAAAAATTTGATTTGAGAGGAAATAAAAATGTTTTATAATCTTGTAAGTGCAATAACAAAGTTTGTTGCAATAGTATTTGCGATAATTTTTCTTGTGTTCGGAGTATTGGCGGTAGTAGAGTGCGTAAAATACAAGGACTATGTAACATTTGAGGCAGATGTCATCAACGCCTATAACGCACCGTCAAGCGGTGAATCATCAAACCGCTATGTTGACATAAGCTATACATACAACGGTGTTACATACACAACCTCACAGCAGGTACTGACACAATACAGTTCAGGAGATAAGATCAAGATAAGAATAAACCCCGATGACCCGACTGAACTTGCAGGAAATGTCTTATTATTTGTATTTGTGATACTTGCGGGAACATTCGGTTTCATCGCACTTGTATTAGGTATCGTATCATCGTTGATTAAAAAGCTGAAAACAGCTTAGGGAGGTAAAAATGGAGCAAAAGCCTTGTTTATACTGTGGAAAAACCGATTTTACAGAAATGACGGAAAACAGAACCGCAAGCCATGACACTACACTTATACAGCCGTTATGTTACGTTATTTGTACAAACTGCGGTACTGTAAACAGGGTGTATATGCCGAATTTTCCGTCATATATTTTTAAAAACAGACAGTCCGACACAAACACATAAGGAAGGTATAATAATGGAAATGAAAAGCAAAAAAACTATATTGATAATGATAATCACCTCTGCGATAATACTTATACTTGGGTTTATATGCTCAGTTGCGGTATATTCTCAGCTAACCGCACAGATAGCCTCAAACAGCAGTTCTCTGGTGATTGACGGTACAGATGTATCGGGAATTTTAGGAATGGCAGGCAACGCAGGTTCGCTTGTGTTAAGCGTGCTTATTTTCGGTGCAAGCTTTGTGGCAGTACTTTTGCAGTGGCTATGCTACGGTATTGTACTGATTATAAAGGGAATTTATGCAAATAAAACCGCTGCTCAAGTGCAGAATACAAACAACTATCAATAAAATACACATTATCTGTAATCACTTTTCCACCTAAAGATATTACAGGAGAATAAAATATGAAAAATATGAAACGCTACTGCATAGGCTTCTCAACACTTTGGATCAGATTATTTATAGGTATTGTATTGATAGGAAATATTGTGGTTTGTTTTAAAAACGGGTACGGCATATTTGATGTATTTCGTGCCCTGTTCCTTCTTATTAAATTTTATCTTACACATTATTATATTGTATTTATTTTATTAGTAATATTTTTGGAAACGATTGGAACTCCGACTACACGATATTATAAATGTATCAGAAAATTTCAGAGAATGGGAAAACTTGAAGAAGTCTTAAACGAGTTTAATAACCCTGTTTTTGTATTTCATGGAGAATCAGCTAAAATCGGGCAGAAGTTTATTTTTATAAGAGATACAGGCCGTATATTTTCACTCGACGAAGTATCCGCTTACAGAATGGAAGTCTTAAGATATAAGTACGAATCGGGACGCAGTGAACCGAACCGCTCTTATTTGCAAATCAAGGTCGGAAAAAAATACTATGATATCTGTTACCTTCCCAAAAATTTCAGCGATCCCCAATGGATAAAATTTAATCAAATAGTTACAGCTTATGCTCCGCATATTGCTTTGAAGACAATGCCTAAGGTAATTGAAACGTATATTGATGACATTCATAAACGCAGCGACTCAAACTTTGACGATTAAAATAATACATAAGTTGTCTATGGAGGTGCTTAATATGACACTGTACGAATTACTGAAAGAAATATCCGACATCTTGACCCCCAACGATAACGCTTTTTTCGACTATGCAATTTACACTTCCGACGATAACGGCGGATTTTTGAGGACAAGATATTGCTGGTGGAAAGACAGACCAATCTTAGATAAAAATATAGGCGAGGTTTATGAAACTGTTTTGGTTACGTCAAAAAACAAAATAAACACAGCAGATTTAAAAGACGAATCAAACACGCTTGTAAAAATGCAAATTACATATTCAAACCCTAATGCCGCACAAAATGACGCAGAGTGGGATATAACATTAGACTATTGTTATGTATATATATTCAACCTGAAAGCACAGACATACACGATGACATATATGAAAAAACCTTGTGCCTAAAAGGAGGTTCTTTGTATGTTAGGTGCCGTCATCGGAGATGTAATAGGCTCTGTATATGAATGGAATAATGTGAAAAGTGAAGATTTTCCTTTATTTTCACATAATACACACTTTACGGACGATACCGCTATGACAGTGGCAACGGCTGTTAAGCTTATAAATGATAAAAAAGGATTATGTGATAATTCTTCTCTTTCATACGCTATGCAGTATAAAGCATACTATAAGAGATACCCTCACGCAGGTTACGGAGGAATGTTCAAAAACTGGGCAAACAATTCCGAACTTTACGTTCAGCACAGCTACGGAAACGGTGCCGCAATGAGAATTTCACCGATTGGCTTTGCGTGTGAAAGCATAAAAGAGATAGAAAAACAAACAAAAGCAAGCTGTCACTACACACATAACCACCCAGAGGCGGAACAATGTGCGTATGCAGTCGCACTTGCGATATTTCTTGCAAGAAAAGGCAGCGACAAATCGGAGATAAAAACTCAGATTGAACACCAAACAAACATTAAACTTAATTTTACTATTGACGAAATACGTCCGACATATAGTTTTTCCAGCCGTTCGATAAATTCCGTTCCACAGGCAATTGAGGCTTTTATGGAGGGAAGCGATTACGAAAGCACAATCAGAAAAGCTATATCAACAGGCGGCGACAGCGATACAATAGCGTGTATCGCAGGAGGAATAGCAGAGGCATACTACAAAACTATTCCCGAAGATATTGTTCAAAAAGCTTACCGCTATATAGACGGCACAATTAAAAACGTAATAAAAGAGTTTTATGAGTGCTATAATATAAACAAATAATTTTGGAGATGATGTAATTATGGGTAAAGCATTAATTATTGGCTGCGGAGGAGTTGCAGGAGTTGCAATTCAGAAATGCTGTCAGCACAGCGATGTGTTTGAAGAAATCTGTATAGCAAGCCGCACAAAATCAAAGTGTGACACTCTCAAAGAAAAGCTTGAGGGAAAAACCGCCACAAAAATAACTACCGAACAGGTTGACGCAGACAACGTAGATGAACTTGTAGCTTTAATAAACAAAGTACAGCCCGATCTTGTTATGAATATAGCACTACCATATCAGGATCTGACAATAATGGACGCATGCCTTAAGTGCGGTGTAAACTACATGGATACTGCAAACTATGAGCCTGAGGACATCTCAGACCCTGAGTGGCGTGCAGTTTATGACAAGAGATGCAAGGAGGAGGGTTTCTCCGCATACTTTGACTACTCATGGCAGTGGGCATACAAAGAGAAGTTTGAGAAAGCAGGCCTTACCGCACTTCTTGGCTCAGGATTTGATCCCGGTGTAACTCAGGCTTACTGTGCATACGCACAAAAGCACCTTTTCGACAGAATTGATACAATAGATATACTTGACTGCAACGGAGGCGACCACGGCTATCCGTTCGCTACAAACTTCAACCCCGAAATCAACCTCAGAGAAGTATCCGCACCCGGTTCATACTGGGAAAACGGTCACTGGGTAGAGATTCCTGCTATGAGTATCAAGAGAGAATACAACTTTGACCAGGTTGGAATGAAGGATATGTACCTTCTCCACCATGAGGAAATTGAGTCCCTTGCAAAGAATATCCCCGATGTAAAGCGTATTCGTTTCTTTATGACATTCGGACAAAGTTACCTTACACACATGAACTGCTTGGAAAACGTTGGTATGCTTTCTACCGAACCGATAGAGTTTGAGGGCAACAAAATAGTTCCGATACAGTTCCTTAAAGCGTTACTTCCGGATCCCGCAACTTTAGGCCCTCGCACAGTAGGAAAAACAAACATCGGCTGTATCTTTACAGGCGTAAAGGACGGCAAAGAAAAAACCGCATACATCTATAACGTGTGCGATCATCAGGAGTGTTACAGAGAGGTCGGCTCACAGGCTATCTCTTATACAACGGGCGTACCTGCAATGATAGGTGCAATGATGCTCTTAACAGGCAAGTGGAACAAGCCCGGGGTATATACGGTAGAGGAGTTTGATCCGGACCCGTATATGGAACAGCTCAATGTCTGCGGACTTCCGTGGCAGATAGACGATAATCCGGTATTGGTGGATTGATTATGAATTACAACATTAAGACGCCATACTTTCTTGTAGATGAAAAACTGCTCATAAAAAATCTTGAAATACTAAAGGAAGTTCAAAACAGTACTGGCTGTAAAATACTGCTTGCACAAAAAGCTTTTTCGATGTTCCACACCTACCCCGTTATTTCGCAGTACCTCAGCGGTACCACGGCAAGCGGACTGTATGAAGCAAGGCTTGGGTGCGAAAAGTTCGGAGGAGAAACACACGTTTTCTCACCCGCATACAGAGAGGACGAATTTAACGATATTCTGAAGTACGCCGATCACATTGTTTTTAACTCCGTTAATCAGGTAAAGAAGTTTGCCCAAAAAGCTAAAGACAGCGGAAAATCAGTCGGACTCAGAGTAAACCCAGAATGTTCCACACAAGACGGACACGAAATTTACGATCCATGTGCAAAAGGCTCAAGGCTTGGATGTACGCTTTCGCAGTTTGACGAGGGAATTATACCCATGCTTGACGGACTTCATTTTCACACCCTATGCGAACAAAACAGCGACGCACTGGAGATTACCGCCAAAGCATTTGAAGAAAAGTTCGGCAAGTATCTCTTAAATATGAAGTGGGTAAACTTTGGCGGCGGTCACCATATTACAAGAGATGACTACGACATCGACCTGCTGAAAAAGATAATTAAACACTTCAAAGAAACGTACGGCGTGGAAGTATATCTTGAACCCGGAGAAGCGGTTGTACTGAACGCAGGATTTCTTGTAACCAGCGTACTTGAAACTGTTCACAACGGTATAGATATTGCTATTCTTGACACATCGGCGGCATGTCATATGCCCGATGTTATCGAAATGCCATACCGACCGCCGCTCAGAAACTCAGGTCAAAAGGGCGAAAAATCATACACCTACCGTTTAGGCGGCTGTACATGCCTTGCAGGAGATGTAATAGGAGATTACTCATTTGACGAACCCTTAAAAGAGGGCGACAGGCTTGTTTTTGAGGACATGGCACTTTACACAATGGTGAAAACAAACACATTCAACGGAATGAAGCTTCCCGACATTATTTATAAGGAAGCAAGCGGAAAATATATACTTGTACAAAGCTTTGACTACGAAGATTTTGTAAACAGGTTATCATAAAAAAATCGGCAGCACAATTCACTGTGCTGCTTTTTTTGTCCTAAATTTGTATTATCATAGCTTTCAAATGACTTAATTCATATTTTTGTTTTAAGTTTCAATTATGCCAATCACGCTATCCGCACCTCAAAAAAGTCCCAAGCATTTTAACCACATATCCGCAAATGTTTTGTGCCCCTCTGCTGTGGGGTGTGAGCCGTCAAGCGTTTCGTACTGTATATCAAGCTGCTCCAAATCCGCAAGAGTACAGCCGCATTTTTTGCATATGCTTCTGATTGCTTCGCTGTAATTGCGAATATCAACTCCATAATATTCGTAAGGCAAAACCCAAAACGAATTATTACGCAGTTTTGTTCGTGCAAGAGTTCCACAAATGATCTGTGCGTTGGGATAAAGCTCCTTTAGTCTGTTGAGCATATGTTCATAAGCCTCTGCAAAGAAAAAATATCCGTCCTTTTCGCTCACCTTCAAGTAACCGGGGTTTTGGATTTTTACACCGTTGCCAAAATCGTTGAACCCGATATACACAAGGATAATATCTGGGGTATCGGTTTGAGTTTTAAGCCTTGTAAGACGTTTCTCACAGCAAGCACAAGGAAACCCACCGCCCGATACTTTGCTTCCCGAATAAGAATCATTTACACAAAGTTCTGCACCAAGCTTCTCTCCTACAATATGCCACCATGTGTCCCCGACACCGCTAATGTCGTTTTGCCTGCATTTTTCCTTGTCGTAAAAAACAGAGTAATTTTCAGGGTGATATCCCTCAAACGTACTGATAGAATCCCCCAATACAGAATACTTTTTCATAATTCTCCCTCCAGTATAATCAACAGTATTATTCTGCACTTTTGCAGTGCAGTTTCTTATATCCATATGGATAATTATGTGAATAAAAATCTATAATAGGCACGTTATTATCAATTAAATAGTTTCCAACAGCTCTTTCAATATCGTGTCGTGTATAACCCTCCGGAATATCTACAAGCGGAAAAATAAGCACAAATGAATCGTCCCATTCTTTATTCACTTGATGTACCAATATTCCCGAAGTATTATACTTCCATCTGCCGTTTGATTTTTCATTATAAGCAACTGCTGACGGTGGTATATTGAAATTCACATCATTAGACACCGCAACAACGCCACAATACCCGTCTTTTGTAAATTTAAGCCAAATAATATCTTTTATGCTCTTTAAATTGTAATATTTCTTGATACTACGATAGTTGATATTCTTAACACCTTGAATAATCGCCTGCTCAATTTCTGTCATTCCAATTTCAGACAGAAAAGTGTTTATTATTTTCACGGTTTCTTCAACAGATACTTTTGACAGATTCACTTGTTCAAACGCTTTGTTTAACCTGTACTTGCTAAAATGAACGGAACAAGGATAATCTCCTTTATCTCTTAACCGGGGGGTTCCCTCACACATCATAAAATACTTATTCATACTCTTGTCCATTCCAAATGCCTCCCACTTACTGAAACCATCAAAAATCGCTATGTATAATCATTTCACAATTAGTGTGCAGGAAAACAGAAACACAAGTTATACCTTGAGAATGTGTTTACAAAATCACACTGTATCTTTAATATGTAATATTTCATCAAATTATAATTTTTGAAATAATATTATATCAGTTCTGCCCACCCACTGTTTTGCAATACCATTATCACAAATCCGAAAGGTTTATTTTCAACCAATTATTCTAAATTTGGATCTCCTGCTAAAAAGCCGAAACAATCTACAAACGCCAACGCTGACTTTGGATTGTTAGATTTCGTAACAAAAACCTTTCCCATTACTGTTTGCAAGCAGGAATAAATCAAAGTTTCCTGCCAGTCATCAAATAATCGCATTACTGTTGATGTATCATGCAAATCAAAAACCATATAGCCTTCCTACTTTCCTAACAATAGTTTTATTGTCCTGAT
>ONAH01000219.1 GCA_900315715.1 uncultured Eubacteriales bacterium | reverse complement strand
CATCGAACCAAAAAATTCAGGACCTCCATTATGTTCACCGCAGTTGTTTAATGTGATTGTTGTAAGTACATAATTATATATTGAATACTTATTCTTATTAATGTTTTCTCCGAAACAATTGTCATATTCTATATCCGGATCAAATTCCGTCTTAAAATTATCACCTATTGTGTAGGAACCTGCACTCTTTGAAGCTAAATTATCTATTGGACAGTCTGCTATGAGTTCCGTTAAAGATAAACAGTCGTTAAATACACCACGTACAAGGCTTACTTTTTCCGGAAGCTTTACCTTCGTAATATTATACTGCATTTGGAATGCTGCCTCACCTATCTCTTCCAACTCAGTACAATTTGAAAGATCAAGCTCTCCCATAAGGCCGTATCCCTTTTTCGGATCATCTGAACTCAGTTTGTCCATTTCTCTTTTTGTGTAATAGACGCCCATACCGGAGATTAAAAATGCTTTGTTATCAATGTTTTTCAGACTTGTCATTTCCGTGAACTGGAAGCTGCTCAACAACGGACAAAAACTAAATGCATTCGTCCCGATATATATAACCTTTTCGGGATGATCGATTGTCACCGAAGACAATGCGGGTGAAAACATAAACATAGACGATGGTATGTTCAACTCAACGTCTTCAGCATTATGTATGTTTACTGTTTCCAAATAAGGCTGCTGCGAAAAATAACATCCATAATCCACACCGTCTGTTTTGTACAAATTAAGTTCGGTGATAAAAGTATTGCCATTTTTCTGAGGCTGTTTAATATATTCACTACTTTTTATATTACAGTCTGTACCGGATTTATACTGACTGACAATGCTATAACCATAATAGTTGTCATTATTATAAGAACAATCGTTTAATACAGAAAATAAGCAACCATATGATCCTTCTTCTGCTGTATAAGACGAGTAATAATTAACCGTTGTAAGCGAAGGGGTTTCTGCAAATACACCGCCTTCTAAATATGTAATACTCTCTGGAATAGTTACCGTTGACATACCCGTTTTTGCAAAACTGCGGAATCCCAAATAATTTACATTGCACGTTTTTTGCCCGAGTATATCCGATGTGAGGTTTGAACAGTTATTGAAAGCCCAAGGTCCTATACTTTTTACCGACGTACTCAGAGTAACCGAACTGAGCTGTTCACATTTATTGAAACAGCATGCAGGAATACTTGTATTACCGCTGGGGGTAGTTTTGTTTTCAAGGAATACAAGACTCTTTATCTTCGAATTAGCGAACACTGAAGGCCCTATAAACTGTTCCGGTCTGATAAATATCGAAATATCTTTTCTTTTATCAAACGCTCCTGCAAATGACAAATAATCAAGATATGATACTTTTGTGAAGTCAAATCCCTCTAAACTTGTACAATCCATGAATGCACACATTTTAATAATGTTAAGAGAAACTCCTTCGTTAAATGTTACATTCTTTAGCTTTTGGCAGCCATAGAATGCAAACTGCTCAATACTATTGTTGTGTGCAGTCAAACCTGCCGGCAAATTCACAGACAAAACAGAGCTGTTTGCAAATGCACGCTCTCCGATATATTCAACACTTTCAGGAAGCGTTACCCTGCCGATCTTCGTGCAGCCCTCAAACGCAGACGCAAGAATACAAACAGTACCTTCCTTTACTATGAAATTTCCCTTATAATTGGGATCTACTCTCACAAGGCATTTGCCTGCGTAATATGCGCCTTCTGTATCATAATGTTTGTAAATACACGCCGGTATTTCATTTAACATGTTCCATGTATCTGGGACATTAATACTTGTATCCGAATTCCAAAAAACATGATTACTAATATCTTTTGTTTTGGTTTTTTTCCAACTGAACAGATTTCCGTGAATTGTGCGCAAATTTGAAGGAACGCTAAGCGTAGCATTCAAATTTTTGACATCGTCGTTATCAGCACCGGTCTCGCATTTGCTAATTGCAAGCTCAGTGATGGTGAATGTTTCAGACTCGCCTGTATCGGAATTGTGAAGCTTGACTGTTTCCGGAATATCAACAGCTCGATCTGAATAACATTTAATTATGGTTGCTTTAACCTCATTGTTTTTTTCGGGCAGAATTTTGTAAACTATATCTGCGCCATACTCGTTGTTGTTTGAGTTCCTGTCGTTATAGTTTGTTTTAAGGTCATCACTACTGTATGCTGATGCAGTACAGCACAACAAACCGCACATTAATATCGAAACACAGGTAGCAAAAACAACTTTAAACAAAGGTTTCATACCATTTCCTCCTTTTTTCGTTTCTTATAAATGCGAAATATTATATGTAAAAGGGACATCCGCAATCCGAACTTGTCGGATAGACGGTGGAGCCTGGATTTTCGTTCACACCTTGGCGGAAGCTTTCGGCATGCCAGCACAAAAGCCAGCGTATACATCAGCTCATACAGGTTAAACAACAGCCAGAACAACAAAAACAAATATATCGTCGTTTGTTCGGCAATAATTCGGTTCACTGTATTTACTATACCCAATATAGAGAATGCTGTCAATAAAAGAAACGGAATTGTGTACCACCATTTCCAACCCTTTGATCCGCTTTTGTCGGTGACATTAAACTGCTTTTTCTTTATGCCAAATGTTTCGGCAAGCACACCCGGCAACAAGAACGGGAACATACTAAGTTCGTAAATATCACTCCACCATGAAGATCTTATACCGCCCGAAAATATGCGTATTCCCAATGCCGCCAAAAGGTACATCGGCAGCCAGAACATCAGCATTTGAATGAAGTCACATCTCATGACAGTTATTCCGAAAACGGAATACATTAACGGCGCTAACAGATAAATAAGCCTTTTAAGCGGAGCATACCAGTATGTAATTGCGGAAAGATAACTCATACGCTGTGCAACCGTAAGCTTCGGCATAAAAAACAGATGTGTTTTATATCCTGCCTGAATACAGCCTCTTGCCCAACGTGTACGCTGTTTTATTATTGCGGTAAGACTTTCGGGGGCAAGTCCCGTTGCAAGCGGAGTGTCTGTTGCGATACATTTAAATCCTTTTTTCTGTATCTCTATACCCGTCGCAAAATCCTCCGTTAATGTTCCCGTTATAAATCCGCCTGTTGATTCAAGCGCTTTGCGTGACAAGAGAGTATTCGAACCGCCGAATATCACGGCGTTACAACTGTTACGTGCGGGTTCAAGCTCTAAGTAAAAATAGTCCTGTTCGTTTGGGGTCAGATCTCCTGCACGATATGCACACTGAAACAGATCGTCATTGCGGAAGCTCTGCGGTGTTTGTACAAAGCCGATTTTTTCGGAAAGCTGCTGCCTTTTGTGTTTTCCGCTCTTTTAAAGAAAGTACGGTACCGTTGACATCAGAAACTGCGGTTCGGGGCACATATCGGAGTCAAACACTGCGACAAGCGGTGATTTTGTCAATTTAAGTGCATTGTTTAGATTGCCTGCTTTGGCGTCCGTCCTCTCTTTGCGTGAAAAGTAATTAACCCCAAGTTCGTCTGCCAAAGATTTCATTTCTTTTCTGTCTGCGTCGTCGCAGAGATATACATGTACCTTGCCACTATACTCCATTGCCAAACAGCCCGTCAGCGTATGTTTGATTAGTTCCAGAGGCT
>ONAH01000220.1 GCA_900315715.1 uncultured Eubacteriales bacterium | reverse complement strand
TTATATTTTTTGAGAAGCTTTTTTATCATCATTCTCATTCTTGCACGGGCAGAGTCTTTTTTCTGCCAATCAATTGTTCTATTTTTTCGGAGTGTTTCTGTCAACTCTTTTGTGATTGCGATTAGCTCCGCATTTTCGTAAAAGTCCTTTACAGCTTGTGGCTTTGTAAGTGCATCATAGAATGCGAGTTCATCCTGAGTCAGTCCGAGTTCGTCTCCCTCTTTGCTTGCCTGTGCAATGTCTTTTGCAAGCTTCATCAATTCTGCTATGACTTCCTCATTGGTGAGCATACCGTTCAAATATGCGTTCATTGCACGCTGAATAATCTCGGAAAACTTTTCCGACTTAACAACATTCGTTCTTCGGTAAATATGTATCTGCTCCGCTATCAATTTTTTAAGCAGCTCAACAGCAAGATTTCTCTCTTTCATCTTCGATACTTCATCAAGAAACTTCGGATCAAATAACGAGAATTCTTCGTGAACATCGGAAAAAAGATTGATTACTCCGTCACTTTTTATGCTATGTTTCAGCAACTCATTAATACGTGCGTTCATTTCAGGCAACGATATTTTTTTGCCGCCGCCTTGATTAAGCAAACGCACCAAAAGTACACGCACTGACTCAAAGAATGCAGCTTCAAAACGCAGGGATTCCTCTGCCAAAGACGAACACAATGATAGTGCCTGATGAAGCAGCAAAGCTTCCTTTATAAAATCTTGTTTGTCATCTTCTTTATTAACTGCAAGGAAAAAGTTTACAGCACCACTAATACATTTAGCACGCTGAAGTTCTGTACCGTTCATAAATTCGCTGTAATCATACCCATAAATCAAATCACGGCAAACCTGCATTTTCTCTAAGAATTTGGGATATGCTACTTTGCTGACATCTGTATCACCGTAATTTTTCTTGTCACGAACGGTATAATCATTCATCGCCTGTTTTAAAGCTGAAGCAATGCCGACATAATCAACTACCAAGCCGCCTTCTTTATCACGGAACACACGGTTTACTCTTGCTATAGCCTGCATAAGGTTATAGCCGCTCATCGGCTTATAGACATACATTGTCGCAAGTGACGGCACGTCAAAGCCGGTCAGCCACATATCAACTACTATTGCTATTTTAAGCGGGCTGCCATTATCTTTGAATTGAACGGCAAGCTCGTTTTTATGTGCCTTGTTGCCAATAACCTCTCGCCAATCTTCGGGGTCTTTGTTGCTTGATGTCATTACGACAGCAACCTTTCCGAGTTTTTCCCATTCGGGGCGAATTTCAAGAATACGTCTGTATATCTTCATAGCGATAGGTCTTGAATAAGCGACAATCATTGCTTTGCCTGTAAGCAGATTAGCTCTGTTATTCTCGTAATGATCGAGTATATCATCAACAAGTGTTCTGATAGTATTATCATTGCCGAGGATAGCTTCCATTCGTCCGAGCTCACGTTTACTCTGCTCTATAACACCCGAATCGGCACTCTGAGCCATTATATCGTATTCCTGATCTATCAGCTTAATCGTCGCTTCATCTAATTTGAGTTTTACAACACGGCTTTCATAGTAAACAGGACGTGTTGCTCCGTCCTCAACAGCCTGCGTCATATCGTAAATATCTATGTAATCACCGAACACCTCACGGGTGCTTTTATCCTTTGAAGAAATCGGTGTTCCCGTGAAACCGATGTATGTTGCATTCGGCAAGCTGTTTCGGATAATACGAGCCGTACCTACGACACGTTTTGCAATCTCCTCGCCGTCTTCATTTGTAGTGAGCTTTATCTTTTCAGCAAGTCCATACTGCCCTCTGTGGGCTTCGTCAGCCATAACAATAATGTTGCGGCGTTCCGACAAACACTCGAAGGATTCCTCGAATTTCTGCATTGTGGTAAAGATAATACCGTTTGCCTTACGTCCTGCGAGCAAAGAACGCAAATGCTCTCTACTTTCGGCTTGTATGGGATCTTGCCGCAGAAAATCTCTGCACTTTGCAAACTGACCGTAAAGTTGATCGTCAAGGTCGTTTCTGTCTGTCAGCACTACTACTGTCGGAGATTGTAATGCTGATTGCAGTAAATGAGCATAGAACACCATTGACAGTGATTTTCCGCTGCCCTGTGTATGCCAAAACACACCGCCTTTTCCGTCTGTGACAGTTGCTTTCTTTGTTGATTCTATCGCCTTACGAACAGCAAAATACTGATGATAACCGGCAAGTATTTTTATCTGCTTTGTGCCGTCATTTGAAAAGCAAATAAAATTTTTGATTATATCGAGCAAACGTTCTTTTTGAAAGATACCCTCAAAAAACGTATCAAATTGAGCGAACTGTGTATTTTCATAACTGCCGTCTGTTGTTTTCCACTCCATAAAGCGATCTTCGCCCGATGTTATAGTTCCGGCTTTTGACGTTAGCTGATCGCTCATAACGAGAATAGCGTTATATATAAACATTGACGGAATATCATGTGTCAAATAATTGCGAAGTTGAAGATATGCTTCGCTTGCATCGGTTTCCTCACGAGAGGGCGACTTTAACTCGACAACAACAAGCGGCAGACCATTTACAAACAGAATAATGTCGGGACGTTTTTCGCTGTTCTCAATGAACGTCCACTGATTGGCTATAATAAACGAGTTATTGTCAACATTCTCGTAATCAATCAGATAAACAAGCGTTGAGCGTTCCTCACCTTTTTCGGTGAAACGTACCTGTATGCCGTTTTGCAGGTAGTCCATAAATACTGCATTTTTCTGTACAAGCTC
>ONAH01000221.1 GCA_900315715.1 uncultured Eubacteriales bacterium | reverse complement strand
GATACTCCTGATACTCCAGACAAACCGGAAAAAGGTTTAGTAGGCGATATAGACGGTGACGGAAGGGTATCTGCAAAGGATAGCTTACTAATACAGCGTTATGTAATAAACCTTAAAAAGCTTGATGAAAATCAGTTGAAACTTGGTGACGTAAATGACGATGGCAAGGTAACAAATAAGGATGCACTTGAAATTCTGAGATATACAATTCATTTGTCGAAGAACGAAAGAATAGGGCATAACGTAGCATAGTTATAGTAAAGCATTAAATGATACAGCACTGAGCAGAGATAAAAAGTCAATGCGAAGTGCTGTATTTTTTTCAAAATTGCATAAAGATCGAAAAAACTACCATTATGGCACATTTTTCCAAATGAAAGTGGAGGAATTACAAATATGAATAAAAAAACAATCGCTTCATTTATCATAGCTTTAAGTATAAGCCTAACAGCATGTGGAAACATGGGCAAACCTATTGTTTCCGATGAAGTTGTATCAAAAACAGAAACTTCTGCAAAAGAGTTACAGGATGACACAGCAAACAAAACGCAAAGCATTAACTATCTTACGCTTGTAAACAAGTTAAATTCGGTACCTGACGGTTGGGAGAATTCCCTTGAAACAGTTACTATAACAAATTCGCTTGGCGACGATGTAGAAGTAGAGAAGAAAGCCTATGACGCATATGTTGAGCTAAAAGCTGAACTTGAAAAAGACGGTATTAATGTTGACCTTGCTTCCGCACGCAGAAGCGTAGAAGAGCAGCAAGGAGTAATGGATAAATTCATCAAAACGTACGGAGCAGAATATGCTACAAAGACAGTTGCAGCTCCCGGATACTCCGAGCATCACACAGGCCTTGCGCTTGACCTTTATCTAAATATTGACGGTGAAGATGTTTATTCGAAAAAGGATATGGTTAAGTATACTGAAATCTGGGAAAAGATACATAAAAAAATATCTGAATACGGATTCATTCTACGATATTTAGAAGATAAAGAATACATAACAGGATACGGATATGAGCCGTGGCATCTGCGTTATATTGATGATGTAAAAATTGCGCAGGAGATAACGGCGAAGGGGCTAACACTTGAAGAATACTTAGGGGTTGTTAATTCGAGTGATGTGAACGTAGATCTTGGTACTTCGGAGATGTATACGGAAGAGGAACTTAAGGAAGCTGCGATACAGGTTAAATGTAAGTTTGCAACATTTAAAGGCTGTGAGTTACAAAGCGTACGATATATAGGTGATGGCAGCAATACACAAGACAATATTAGGTGGCTTAACTCTTTGAACGAAGGAGCTGAATACATTAAGGTTGCAGAGTTTATCACTGATTTCCATACTCCAAAAGAGGGGAGCGAAAGTTTCATTGCAGACCAAGACGTCAGAGCTTACCCATGGTGGTTGGCGCAGAATAAAGATGGTGGTTGGCATCTTGTTAAATGGGGCTACTATTAAGGATAAAATCAAAAGTAGTATCAAAAATTAAGCGTACAAACACGGCGAGTAAGAGTTCTGCTTGCCGTGTTGTTTTATCGTGTTAATAAAGGGAGAAGAGAGCTGTATTATAATGCATAATAAATAGAGACAAGTAGTTGAGTATGAATACTGTAAAACATGAGCACTTTGATTATTTATCCCTTTATAATTGTGGTTTCAGATGCTCAAGTTTAGTATAAGGAATAAAGTCTGTGACATAATATATACTATAATAATTATTCTGCTTAAACACTGTCGACCTATTTATAGATGTTAACTAATTTTTTATTATAGCATAATGGCTATAAAACAGGACTCAACCCGGACAATGAAAGTATTTACAAATTTATGGTCTTATGATATAGTATTTATGAAGACTATAAAGTTTCGCATAAATGATCAATTACAATAATATACCGAAGGAGATATACAAATGGAAATGATACAAAGTTTTTCCGTAGATCATACACTTATTATTCCTGGCATTTTTCTTAGCCGTGAGGATAAAGTTGGTAACGATACAGTTACAACGTATGACATAAGGTTAAAAAGACCAAACAAGGAGCCTGTAATAGATGTTGCAGCAATGCATTCACTGGAACATATTATCGCTACTTATCTTAGAAATGATTCTTACTGGAAAGATGAAATAATTTATTGGGGACCTATGGGATGTCTGACAGGGTTTTACCTTATTCTCAAAGGAAACCGTTCTCCGCAAAAGATATACGAAGTTGTACTTAATGCATTCAGAGCTGTAAAAGATTCTGAGGATGTTCCGGGTGCTACTCCTGTGAACTGCGGAAATTACCTTATGCACAACCTAGGAATGGCAAAATGGTACGCAGCAGAATTTGTAGCCTACCTTGAAGCGAACGCTGGAAAATCAGAAATATTTGAGTATCCGAAGGCTAATCGACTGATAACGAATGAAGGACAACATTTTTACGATTCGTGATATTATTCAAGTAATTCAATGTAACACTATTAAAACAATATAGAAGAGTAACATAGAACTTGCAGATGAATTCACAAAGATTTGTCTGCAAGTTTTTATATTTTGGGATAGTCTATTTTTGAAATATGTTAGTAAAAGAAAGTTGGGTGGAATATACTGTGTAAGAAACTATCAAATGTTTATGCAAAATATTTGATAAAATAGGTCTAAGGCAACACCGCACAGTAGACAAAACGTGAAAAATACGATAAAATATAATCATGAACAGACAAATGACACTGGCAGAAATAAATGATGAGTTTGGTGCATCCAGAACCAACAAAAGAGAATTTTCATATTGCAAAACCTTTATGACCTTGGAGATATGAAAGTGATGTACGAAATACTTGACAGTCGTGCATTCGGAGAATTCTGCTGCGTAAGCACACCTGATGACGTTCCGGACGGAGATACTATTGGTCGTTTCAGGAATCTGTTGATTAGAAACGAATTGCAGAAAAAGATTTTTGATCTGGTTTTGGAAATTCTGACAGAGCGTGGATTAATTCTGAAAAACAAGGAACGATTGTAGATTCAACATTTATCGAAGCACCGTCGTCCACGAAGAACAAGAAAAAGAAACGTAATCCGGAAGCTCATTCTGCAAAGAAGGGCAACACATGACATTTCGGATACAAAGCCCATATCGGCGTTAACAGCGACAGCGGTCTGGTACATCACATAGAAACCACACCTGCTAACAAACATGATGTAACGCAAACAAATAAACTCTTGCATGGAGAAGAAGATACTGTAAACGGAGACAGCGGCTATATCGGTGCCAATAAAAGACCGGATGCAATAAAGAAAAACAAACAGGGAAAAAGAATCAAGTACAACATAAACAGAAGACCGTCATCAATCAAAAAGCTCTCGAAGAGTTGACAATACAAAGCAAAGAAGAGAGAGCGTCAAAAATCGTCCGTTCGCAATAAAATTGAACATGTTTTTGCAGTCGTTAAAAGGCTTTTCGGTTATCGAAAAACACGTTATCGAGGTCTGCGAAAACAGACAGCCAAAAACTACATAATGTTCGCATTGGCGAATCTGTATCTGGTTGACAGAAAGACTCTGTCGGCTTGATTCTGTTTGCTTTGCAAGCTAAAACAGGATATACTCTGAGCACTCGGCTGTTTGGTCGGGTGCTTTTCTTTTGTCGTTGACATTATTTTGGATATATGCGGTGTTGCCTTAAATCATTATTCACATATCATGTTTAGTTAATATTCTTACAAACAATAATACAATATTCTGTTTAAACTCAATAAATAATTCAAAATAGTTGATTGAAATAATATTTTATATGATGTAAATTGTGTTGTAATAGCTTGACATTTTAAATAATTTAGAATACAATATAGCTATAATATTGATAGGAGGAATTTATATGAAGTATAAGAAATATTTATCATTTATTTTGAGCGCCCTATTTCTTTACTCTATAATGGTTTTACCAGTACAAGCAACTGAAGTTACTGATAGAATATCAATGTCGACAGTTGTTCAGACAAGCGGAGAAGCATTGACGTCAGGAGATTACGAATATGAAGTGAATGATGAAGATCAAGTGACGATCACTAAGTATAACGGAAGTGAATCGGAAATTACAATCCCCGATAGAATTAACGAGAAGGTAGTAAACAGTATTGGAGAAAATGCCTTTAAAGGTAACACAACCATAACAAGTGTAGTTATACCAAAAGGTGTTACCACTATTGAATTATACGCCTTTTATAATTGCAATAAATTAATTAGTGTAAGTATACCCGATAGTGTTACTGTAATTCGTGGTGCAGTATTTACAGGATGTTCAAGTTTGAAAAGTATTGCAATACCAAATGGTGTTACAAGTATTGGAAAAGAGACATTCTATGGATGTAATAGCTTGAATAGTATAACTATACCAGACACTGTGAGAAGTATTGGTAGCAGTGCATTTTACCAATGCAGCAGCTTAACAAGCATAAATATTCCAAGTGGTGTTACAAGTATTGGTAGTGCTGCGTTTTCTGGTTGTAGCAATTTAACAAGCATAAATATTCCAAGTGGTGTCACAAGTATTGGTAATGCTACGTTTTCTGGTTGTAGCAGTTTAACTAGTATAACTATCCCAAACGGTGTTAAAAGTATTGGCAGCTATGCATTTAGAAGTACCGGTCTAACAAGTATTATTATACCCAACTCTGTTACAAGTATAGGAAAAGGAGCCTTTTATACCTGTAGTAGCTTAACAAGTGTAACTATTTCTTACAGTGTTTCACGTATTGAAGAAAGTACTTTTTATGGCTGCTATAATTTATCAAGCGTAACTATTCCATCAAGTGTTTCCTATATTGGTTACGCAGCATTTAATTGGTGTCTTAGTTTAAAAAACATCACCATACCGAACAGTGTTACAACGATTGATGACGCTGCGTTCTGCGTTTCAGGTTTAACAAGTATAACTATACCAAGTAGTGTTCAACAAATAGATTCCGATGTATTCTCAGGATGCAAAAGCTTAACAAGTGTAAATCTTCCGAACAGCATTACAAGTATTGGATTAGGTGCATTTGAAGAATGCACAAAACTAAAAAGCATTAACATACCTAATAATGTTACAAGTATTGGAGAAAATGCATTTAAAGAGTGCGAAGCATTAGAAAGCATAAATATACCTAAAAGTGTAAGATATATAGGAAGTGGTTCTTTCAAGAAGTGTACTAGCCTAAATAATATTATTATACCTGACAATGTTACAATAATATATACATCCACATTCGAAGAATGTAAAAGCTTAGCTAACATTACTATCCCTGATACTGTTACAAAAATTAATGAGTCTGCTTTTAAGAACTGTGAAAACTTGAAGGATGTTTACTACTATGGTAATTCAGCTCAGTGGGAATCTATAACAATCGGCGAGAATAATGAATATCTTAAAAACGCTACTCTGAATTACATATATACGGTTACATGGAAGAATCATGATGGAACTATTCTTGAAAAAGACAAAAATGTAGATTATGGTTCTACGCCGCAATATAACGGTTTAACTCCTACAAAGCCAAAGACTGACAAATATACTTACACATTCTCAAAATGGTCACCGGATATCACGTCTGTTACTGAGAGTGTAACGTATACAGCTCAATTTTCAGAAACAATAAATACATATACTGTAACATGGCAAAACTATAACGGTACTATTCTTGAAACAGATAGGAATGTTGCATACGGAGACATACCAACGTATGATAGTGCGACTCCAACAAGAGAGAATACCTCACAGTATATTTATACCTTCAAAGGTTGGTCTCCGTCAGTTTCTGAGGTTACAGGCAATGTGACATATACAGCACAATATTCGTCAACGTTAAAAAGCTACACAGTAAAATGGAAGAATTATGATGGAACCGAACTTGAAACAGATACAAATGTTTCATTTGGAACAGTACCTACATATAATGGGTTGACACCCACAAGGGAGAATACACCACAATATAATTATACTTTTACCGGTTGGGAACCTAAAATTTCATCTGTCACGGGTGATATAACATACACGGCACAGTTCAAAACAACCGTCAATAATTACACAGTAAAATGGGAAAACTATGATGGTACTGTTTTAGAAACAGACAGAAAAGTACCATATGGATCAAAACCGAAATATAACGGTTCTACTCCCCAAAAGCCAAAGACAGCGCAGTTTACTTATACATTTGAAAAGTGGTCTCCCGATATTTCACCTGTTACAGGTGATGTAACATATACTGCACAATTCATATCAACTGTGAATGATTACACAGTAACATGGAAGAATTATGACGGTACGATACTGGAAATAGATGAGAATGTAGAGTACGGAACAATACCTACATATGACGGAACAATTCCCGAAAGAGAAAAAACAATACAGAACTCATATGCATTTAAAGGTTGGGATAAAGATATAACGGGAGTAACTGAAGATGTAACGTTTACTGCACAATTCACATCAACAAATAATAAATACACAGTAACATGGAAAAATTACGATGGAACGGTTCTTATGACAGATGAGAATGCGGAGTATGGAACTGTTCCAAAATATAACGGAGTAACTCCTAAAAAAGAAAAAAATGCACAATACAATTATGTTTTTGATAAGTGGTCACCCGAAGTGTCACCGGTGACAGGTGATGTAACATATACGGCTGAATTTACAACAACCGAAGAAACATACACAGTAACATGGAAAAACTATGACGGATCCATTCTCAAAGAATATAAGAATGTAGAGTATGGATCTGTGCCAAGATACTATGGTGCGAGACCTACAAAGTCGGCAGACGCGCAATACACGTACACATTCAAAGGTTGGGATAAGCCATTTGAAGAAGTGACAGAAGATATTACATATACAGCGCAGTTTACATCTACTTTGAATAAGTACAATGTCACGTGGAAGAATTATGACGGAACCGTGCTTAATATAAACAAAAATGTTGAATATGGAACGATACCAACATATGACGGAATTGTTCCGACAAAGCCGAGAACCACACAATATACGTATATATTTGACAGGTGGTCACCCGATATGTCGCCGGTGACAGGTGATGTAACATATACAGCTGAATATGAATCAAAAGCAAATGTGTATACTGTAAAATG
>ONAH01000234.1 GCA_900315715.1 uncultured Eubacteriales bacterium | reverse complement strand
TCATTACCCTTATCATTAGTGATGACACAACGGTATGTCTTACCGTTCTTTGATTCATCTACCTTTACGGACAATGTAGGAGTATTAGCTCCGCCGGTAGTAAGGTTAGCCCACTTACTGCCCTTCTTGAGCTGCCACTGATAGTTAAGATTATTGCCATACGCATCAACTGTAAATTGAGCAGTATCGCCTACATACGCGTAGACATCACCAGGCTGACCGGTTATGTAAGGTCCGGGTAAAAATGTTATTACACATGGTTCAGTATAAAGAGTATTGCCTTGAGCATCCGTAACAATACATCTGTACTGTGACTCTTCATTTGCTGTAAATAACAAAGTTGACGTTTGTGCAGATTCGCTGTTCACGTTAACCCAATTTTTGCCTTTAAGTTCCTGCCACTGATATGCAACATCGAAAACGCTTTCGACTTCAACATTAATATCTACCTTATCTCCGGGATGGACTTCACAAGCAGAAGTATAACTGTCGAGCCTAAATGAACCAAAAGAGAGCTCAAATACTTCTATATAAACCTCAAATGCATTACTGTAGCATCTGGTGCCATTATATGTAGGTACTATGAAACAAGCGACATAAGCTTCATAATAACCGTCATTGTACTGTAAAGTAAGAGATTGAGGGTTAACAGTAAATGATTTTCCTGTTCCCAAATATTCTATATCATCACCGAGCACATCATAAATATCTGCTTCGGCACCGGTTCCGGACCATGCCATACCTCCATATTCAGGTACAGAGTTTAAGTTATACCATGTATAGCTGTAACCAAAGCCTTTCGGCAGAGGATCCTCAATAAAGCTGCCATCATTCTCAACATCATTTACGACCCATTTTGTATCTTCGGGTAAAGTTACTGTTGAAGTATATGATGTTTTAACAAAACAATCAGTATATGTGCTTACGCCAATACAATAATCAAATCTGAAATACAATACTTTTTCAACAAAAGCAGAACCCTTTGTAAACTTGACCACGCAAGCCAGCTCAGTATAAACCTCAGTATCATCGCCATTAATATCAAAATAAGGTTCACCTAAAGCATTTCGGGCGCTTTGGTTATAATTAAAATAATTGTAAGTTTGACCATTCAGTTTAATGAAAAGATCTGATTCCTTTTGATAGTTGCCTGCTTTCTTTTTGGCAGAATCAATTTTATACCATTGATAACTGGCACTTACACCTGAAGGCTTGGTTGTTTTTACATTAAAGAACTGATCGTCATAATCATAATGATAAGGAAGACCCCATACATAACTGTCATCTTCCTCATATGCAACACAATCTACGGAAAACTCTGTTTTATAACCAAAAATATCAAAAGTTACCCACCAGCCATATTCGTTGCCGTTATACAATGCGGATACATAGCAAGAAACAAAGCCTCTACCGAAGTCACTATCGTTATCACCATAATCATACGAGAATATAAAACGCTCGTTTTCATCTAAAAGATCACCAAGATTAAGAGTGATTGAAGATGTTGTATATCCGGGATCACCAGGAAGATCAGTCCACCAATAACTGACAGCCTGATCTAATTTAAGATTTGGAGATAATGTAGGATTTATTGACAGAGTAAACGGCTTCTCCAAAGACGCAGTAATATTACGGTTGCCAACATTAAGATTTACATATTTATCTGCTCTTCTGAGAACAAATTCACAAACACCTGAAAAATACACAGAGTAAGACTTTCCATACTCCATATAATATACGGATTTATATTCATCCCCAAAAGAATCAGCAAGACCAACCGGAATTACGTAAGACAAGTCAAGAATAGTGTCATTACTATTATCTGTGACTTCAACATAACTCCAATCGTGTGTCTCTAATAGATAAAAACCTGTCTTATCCGGTCTGAATTCATAAGTATAATCTTCTTCCGGAACAGTAATGGTTTGGCCTAGAATGATTCTGGCCGATGCCGCTGAAACATCATCCTGCATAAAGTTCAAATAAGAAAAAATGAACGTTAGCGAAAGAACAATGCTCACAATTGTTTTAAATACTCTTCTCATTTTCTTCCTCCCTTATTGAAATTTGTATTTTTGTATCTGGAAAATAATAACCAGTACAATAAACCAAATTAATTTTACATTATCATAAACGTCAAAGATATTTACTTATAGAACTAATCGAAACCCGTTGTTTTAGGCAAGTA
>ONAH01000222.1 GCA_900315715.1 uncultured Eubacteriales bacterium | reverse complement strand
CAAGTAATTGTGAAAAGGCGTTACATATAGCTTTTTTTGTCTTAATAGCTCGACGATCGATTTTCTTTTCAATCATATTAGTCACCTTATATGTAATAATTTTGAAATTATAAAAAAATACTCTATTGATTTTCTTATATAGCATATAGATTAATATTTTTAAGATAGCGACGTACAAAGAATGCCTCTATGTGGTATTGCATCCTTTTATTTGGTGAATTCTCCGGTAATATTATACCACTGTTACGGTTGAATTTCAACGATGTGTTCAAAATCATTAAATCACCGAGATTTGAAAAAAAGATAGCCGCCGCAGCTTTACTCGAATTGAACAAAAAAACGGTGATGGAATGTGGGGGAGTGGTTATAGTAGCACTGTCAACTTGCCTTCTCAACAACAACCTCCGTCACCTCCTTATCAACAACCTTATCAGGCTCACCGTCCGGACGGATCCGCTCATCAACAGCATTATTCGGCAATATCAGCGGCATACGGTCGTGTATTCTTCGCAACTCGTCAGCAGGTGCTCTTGTAAGCACAGCAAAAACAGGAAACTTCAAATCCCGCATTTCTTCAATACGATACAGCCCTGCAAGGTAAGTGACTTCACTGCCGCAGTGTTGTATTGCGTATTTATCGCCTGTTTGTATCTTGCCTTTTGAGTCTGAGTAATGTTCCCACTCAAAGTAGTACGATGCAGGAATTATGCAGCGGTACTGTTTGAACTGACCCCAAAAAGTTAGACAAAGATTAATAAGAATATTTATACCAAGCGACTAAGAGCAATCTTGGTCGCTTTTGTCATGCAGCATTAAGCCGATATTCAACAGGAGACATACCGTCGAGCTTGAGCTTTATACGTTTGGTATTGTACCATTCAATATAATCTTCAAGCTCCGAAATGAAATGCTCAACAGAAGTAAAGTCCTGTAGATACAGCAGTTCGGTTTTAAGTAAGCCGAAGAAATTCTCTGCACAAGCATTATCAAGGCAGTTGCCTTTTCGAGACATACTCTGCCTGATACCCTTTCCTTTAAGCATACGCCGATAGAGCTTGTGCTGATACTGCCAGCCCTGATCCGAGTGCAGAATGAGATTGGTGTTGTCCGGAATCTTTGCAAATTGCTTTATTCAGCATATATGCAATTTGGCTTAAATTAGGGTGAAAACTGATGTTGTATGACACAACCTCGCCGTTAAAAAGGTCGATGATCGGTGACAAATATAGCTTTGTACCAAATAGAGAAAACTCCGTGACATCAGTCACCCACTTCTGATTCGGCTTTTCAGCCTTGAAATCACGGTTCAGCAGATTAGGCGCAATTTTACCGACTTCTCCTCTGTAAGAGTTGTATTTCTTCATGCGAACACGGCAGAATATTCCGATATTACGCATTAAACGCTGCACAGTCTTGTGATTTATCTTGTATTTCTTCTTTTTTAATTCCTTTGTTATTCTGCGATATCCGTAACATTCTCTGCTGTCTTTGAAGATTTTGCGTATCTCCTCCTTGATTTTCGCATTCTTATCAGGCTTAGGGTTTTCAAATGGCTTGCTGTAATAGTAATAGGTGCTGCGAGGAATCCCGGCTATGTCAATGAGCAGACCTATCTTGTGTTTATGCCTCAGTTCCCATATCACTTGCGCTTTTTCTCTTGCCGTACCCTCTCGGCAACCAAGGCATTCAATTTTTTTAAGTAGTCGTTCTCCGCACGAAGACGCTGAACCTCCGCTATCAAATCTTCCTCAACATCTTTCTTCAGTTTTCTCGGACGTCCTGTGGATTTGCGCCCTCGTCGTTCGATTCGCAGACCTTCTGCACCTTCTTCAAGATAAATCCGTTCCCATCTTGCTACGATATGATGATCGTTAATATCGAACTCTTGCGCTGTCTCCCTATAACACATTTTTTCATTGCGCATTCTTTCTACGACTTTGATTTTGAATTCCGGTGTGTATTTCTTCTTTGGTTTACCTTTTGGCATAAAAATGACCCCTTTCGTTAGACTTTCCTTTTGGTATGTTATTATTATACCATATTGTCTAACAAAAGGGGAGCATTTCAGGCAGCCGGGTGTTGTTCATCACGCAAGGCTCGGAAGTATGGAAAGCAATGTATTCACTATTATCGGCAATCGAATGAAGGGGCGCAGAGCGTGCTGGAGCATAAACGGAGCAAATAACCTTGCTGCACTGCTTTGCAAGGCTCACAGCACTGCACAAGTCGATCTGGATGCATTAAAGAAATCTGCACTTAATGAACTGACCCACATTAAGCAAAGCGCAGGGAACACGCCTAAAGTTGAAGGCAAGGGAAGAGAATATCCGGTCAAAGGTACGATCTCTCCGAAACTGCCCGAGATTGGAGAAATCGGAAAAATCAAATGGTTTTCCACATAACTTTCCACATTACCGCGATTGAAATATTTAAATGATTTT
>ONAH01000223.1 GCA_900315715.1 uncultured Eubacteriales bacterium | reverse complement strand
TTCTTGTTCATACCAAGGCTTGCTTGTGTCATATACCGAGTTTCCTTTTATCCATAAATTATTCTCGTATGTTGTATAACTATCATTCGTTTTGTTTTCTATGCAGTAAGAATAAGTATGTGTTGATGAAAATCTTTCGTGAATATAACGATTGTTTGAATTAATTTCTTCTCTCATGTGTGCATCAACTATTCCAATAGTAGTATCTGTATATGAAGCAGAAATGGAATCAAGATCCCATTTCCATTGAGCAACGCAGTGGTCACACCATCTTTGTACAGCGGCATTTTTTTGCTCAGTACTAAGCGCTCTTGCCTGTTCTAAGGTTGTTATGCCCTCTCCAAAATATTCTCCAGGATTTTCTTCATTCCACTCGAACTCTCCTATATAATTAAGAACTTCATCTTCTGTGGTAAGATGAAGATATGTTTTTGCTTCTTCAACCGTGGGGTTGTTACATAGAGTTTTATATGGGGCATAAAAGTGTTCTGTTGCGGTCTTCATATCTGCTTTTTCTTCTGTTTCGTTACGCCATTTCAAATTTCCGTCATATACCGAATATGAAGCATTATATGTTACTGTTATGGTATCGTTTTCATAATCTACGGTGTATGTATATCGATTTCCTGAAATATAAGGGCTTTCATTTTCATCTGCAGTATGAACAAAATATTCTGTTAAAACAGTACCATCAAATTGAAGTGTGTGTTCTATATTATCAGAATCAGTTTTTTTAAACTGCGGGATACAGGCAATGGTTATAGCTACATCTTTTGTTTTAGTCTGTTCGGCATAGGTAAGTGTTGCCCGTAATGTTCTGGTAACCGTTCCAATGTCACGTATAATGGTTGCTCTATTACCACTTACACTCAGATGCTCATCTCCGGAATCTGTCCATGTGACAGTAACTGTTTTGTCATCAACGCTTACTGATGTCGGAAGTGTAATTTGCTGAGCAGTGTATGTGTTTGTGTTATACGATGGCACTGTTAATTTATTTGCTGCTGCATCAAGAATTTGTGCCGGTGTTAATTCAACTGTAGCCTGATAGACAGTGACTGTAAACGTTTTAGTATTTGTGTAATTTCCTTTTCTAAGTGTTGCAGTAAGGGTAACGGTATCTGAGCCAGTACCTTCCTGATGGGTTACTGCTCCGCCTGTTGTAATAATGCTTGTGTTAGACGATGCCCATGTAATTGTACATTCATTCATAGAAGTTGGCAGGGTAATGTTTGTTTCCGTATTGGTAACTGTTGTCTGGATGCTTAAATTTGCAACCGCAGTTTCCAATGCTAGTTCATCCTGTGTTTTTTGCTGTATCGTCGACGAAGAATTATTTTCTCCCTGAACCGGCGTATCACATGAAATAATCAGCAAAGTAGAAAGCAGAGCTGAACAAACAAATAAAACAGATTTTTTCATACATATCTCCTCGCAATAATATGTTGCTAATAGCAATTTTATGTTGCTTTCAGACAATCGTCAATACTTGCTATAAGCAATACTGTATTACTATGAGTGAAATAGTGGAAATTTTGGGAAATAATATACGTTTTCTCAGAAAACAGAAGGAGTGGACACAGGAAATCCTGGCGGAAAAGGCTGGGATTTCGGTTCCTTTTATGACACAAATTGAATTAGCACGAAAAACTCCGTCTCTTGATGTAATAGAAAACATTGCACTTGCTTTGGATGTTCCGTATGACAGACTTTTTAAGACTTCTCTAACAGGCACTTCAGATAAAGAAACCTTACATGAATTTAAAAAATCACTTCAGAATGCTGTTTTAGAAACCATAAAGGAACAATTTCAGTTTTTATCATAAAAAAACCGCTTCCGGTAAGGGAAGCGGCAGAGCCTTTAACAAAGTAAAAGTTTATTCGTTAACAGCTTTTTTGTATGCATCAAATTCAGCAAGCATTTCGGGATCTTTGTTTTTGTCACAGAGACTTACAACAATGGTAACCAAAAGACATGCAATAAATCCGGGAAGAATTTCG
>ONAH01000225.1 GCA_900315715.1 uncultured Eubacteriales bacterium | reverse complement strand
CACAAGTTTTTCTTTTGGTGAGCTTAACAAACAATTCTTATCGACAGGTACAGTCATTGCATGCATGGTATTGCTTATACTCTCGTCAATAGTTCTTGTTTCTGCGGTAAAATAAAATGATTAGTTTTTCTGATGACAAGCAACGCTGTGAGTATTTTATGCGTAAAGCCTTGGAACAAGCTTCTATTGCACAATCTATCGGTGAAGTTCCCGTCGGTGCGGTAGTCACAAGAAATGATGTCATTGTTTCAACTGCATTCAACAGGCGTGAAACTGTTCGCAACGCTACATCACACGCTGAACTTGAAGCTATACACAAAGCTTGCTCTATTCTTGGAGGCTGGCGGCTTTGGGAGTGTGAACTGTATGTTACTCTTGAACCTTGCCCTATGTGTGCAGGTGCAATCATTAATTCAAGAATCAGAAGAGTTGTTTTCGGTGCTTACGATAAAAAGGCAGGCTCTTGCGGAAGTATTGTAAACCTTTTTGAACTTCCGTACAATCATAAGCCTGATATCAAAGGCGGAGTCCTTGAAAACGAATGCAGTGATATGCTAAAAAACTTTTTTAAAGAACTCAGATTAAAAAGAAATAAATAACTCAAAGAGTGAGGACAGTAATTTGTTCTCACTCTTTTTTTATGTCTTACTCATTGCGACAAACTTTATACCGGAGTTGTGAGATAATACTATTGAGGTGAGGATATGCAGACCATATACATCGATGTACTCTTGTGCGTTAATCTTGTTATTAACTACCTGTTACTATCCGCTGTGGGTTTTTATACCCATACAAAAATTTCTGTCGGCCGACTGTTACTGGGTGCAACGGTCGGTGCTTTGTGCTCTCTTTCAATACTTCTGCCAAAGCTTTCTTTTCTGCCTGACACTGCCCTTAAACTTGCAGTAGGAACAGTAACAGTAGCAGCTGCTTACGGAATAAAGCCTTTAAAATCTTTTATGCGATTATTTGCTGTTTTTTTAACGGCAACTTTCTTCTTTTGCGGCATTATAATCGCATTGTGGTATATCTTTACTCCAAAGAATCTCATCATTAAAAACAGCGTCATATATCTCAACATATCCCCAATTAGCCTTATTGTATACTCATTAATCTGCTATATTCTGTTTAAGGTCATTTACACTCTTGCAGGCAGGCTTGATACTAAAGATACCGTGTGTATCCTTACAGTAAAACAAGGCTTTAACGCAGTGCGTGTAAAAGCTCTTATCGATACCGGAAGTTCTTTGAAAGAACCCTTCTCTCAATCTCCTGTAATCGTTATGCCGAAAACTATCGCTGCAAGTATTACTCCAAAGGAAATTGAAGAATATGAGTGTGTAACTACTCTGCATTACAGAGAAAAAGTGAATAACATACGGTTCGTACCTTTTACTGCGGTAGGGTGCAGCGGAATACTTCCGTGCTTTCCTGCTGATGAAATACTTATTAACGATTATCCATGTGACAAAACAGTATATATTGCTATTTGTAATGATGAGTATATTAAGGGTGACTGTCAGGCTATCGTACCCTGTGATATTTTATAGGAAAGGAAACCTGCTATGAATTTCAATTCACTTATCCCCTCTCTCAGATTACTTCTTGTACAGCTTAAGCTTTCTCTAACTCCCGAAAGCATATACTATATCAACGGCTCTCAGACTCTCCCTCCACCTCTGCCGAAAGACCTTGAAAACGAAATAATGCAGCGTATCCAAAACGGAGATGAAAGTGCAAGACAGCCGCTTATTACTCATAACTTAAGACTTGTTGTGTATATCGCAAAGAAGTTTGAATCTGCTAATGCTTCATCAGAAGATCTTATCAGCATAGGTACCATCGGACTTATCAAAGCAGTTAATACATTCCGCCCCGAAAAAAACATCAAGCTTGCAACATATGCTTCACGCTGCATTGAAAATGAAATACTCATGTATCTGAGAAAAAGCTCACAGTTAAGACAAGAGATCTCTATCGACGAACCTCTCAATGTAGATTGGGACGGAAATGAACTTTTACTCAGCGATATTCTTGGAAGTGAAGCAGACGCCATCAATTCCAACATCGAACAGGAACTTGAATATAATCTTGTTCTCTCCGCAGTTTCAAAACTCAGTGAACGTGAACAGGAGATTATGGAACTGCGATTTGGTTTGGGTGGAAAAAGCGTTCATACTCAAAAGGAAGCTGCCGATTTATTGGGTATATCACAGTCGTATATCTCAAGGCTTGAAAAGAAAATAATTAGCAAACTCAGAAAAGAACTTGAAAAATCAGTTTAACAAAAAAAATGTCATACAAACACTTTGCTAAAAAAGCGTTTGTATGACATTAGTTTTATATAGCATGTAGATTTTTCAATGACAAATCAAGTATCGGTGCGGAATGTGTTAATGCACCGCTCGAAATATAATCAACACCTATCTCTGTCAATGCGGCTACATTCTCTTTTGTTACATTTCCAGAACATTCTGTTTCGGCTCTGCCGTCAATAATTAAAATTGCTTCTTTCATCATGTCTATCGGCATATTGTCAAGCATTATTATATCTGCACCTGCTTCAACCGCTTCTCTTACCATGTCAAGGTTTTCTACCTCTACTTCTATCTTTCTTACAAAAGGTGCATATGCTTTTGCCATAGTTACAGCCTTTGAAATACTTCCTGCTGCGCCAATGTGATTATCCTTCAGCAAAACTCCATCTGATAGATTATATCTATGGTTATGACCGCCGCCAACCTTAACTGCATACTTTTCAAAAACTCTCATATTCGGAGTTGTTTTTCTTGTATCGACAAGCTTTGTCTTACTATTCTTAAAAAGCTCAGCCACCTCACTTGTATATGTTGCAATACCGCTCATTCTCTGCAAATAATTAAGTGCTGTTCTTTCTCCTGATAATAGTACTCTTATGTCGCCTGTAACGGTTGCTATAAGATCTTTATTCTCTACCCTATCGCCGTCCTTGAAGTAAAACTCAACTCGTGTGTTTCTGTCAAGCAGCTCAAATACACGTCTGAACACATACAATCCGCATATAATACCGCTCTGCTTTGCTATTAGATTTACTGTACCTTCCTGATAATATGGCATTACCGCATTTGTAGATACATCTTCGCTTGAAATATCCTCCCTTAATGCAGAAAGTATTAGTTCGTCTGCATTCAGAGTCATAGTTATCGAATTATTCATTGAGTTTTCTCTCCCTTGCTTTTTCTATCTCATTTCTCATTAACACAGTATAATCATCACGCAAAAGGAAGTAATCTGTCCTTGTTTCTAACTGATGCTCATATTTTTCTGTTATTTTTTCATCTATCAGTTCAGTGACATTCTGATTTGCTATATGTTGTGCAGCACGCTTCGCAAAGACAAGACTTTCAAGCAGAGAGTTACTTGCCAAGCGGTTCCTTCCGTGAACCCCGTTACAGCTTGCCTCTCCAACCGCATAGAGATTATCACAGGTTGTTTTGCTGTCGGAGTCAACGTGTACTCCTCCCATAAAATAATGCTGTGCAGGTACTACGGGTATGCTTTCCTTTGTAACATCATACCCCTGTTCAAGACAGTGCTTATATATATTTGGAAAATGCTTGATTATCTCCTCACTTCCGATATTCTTCATTGAAAGTGAAACATGTGTTGTTCCGTCCTTTTGCATTTGTTCACGGATTGCTTTTGTAACAACATCTCTTGGCTGAAGTTCATCTGTAAATCTGTTTCCGTGTGCATCTAACAATACTGCACCCTCTCCTCTTACAGACTCTGAAATAAGAAATCTCCTTCCACGTGTAGATGCATACAGTGTTGTTGGATGTATCTGAACATAGTCTATATTTTCAAGCTCTATTCCGTGCTCCATACATACTCCCAGCGCATCTCCCGTAAGGTGTCTGTAATTAGTAGAATGTACATAAAGTCCGCCAACACCGCCTGTTGCAATTACAGTATAGTCAGCAAATGCGTTATATATCTTTCCGTCCTGATCTTTTACAACAGCACCGTAACAACGATTATTCTCAACGATAAGATCAATCATCGCATTAAATTCTTTTATCTCAATATTTTTTCTTGCTCTTGCTTGTTCCAGCAGCTTTGAAGTTATCTCTTTGCCTGTAATGTCCTTGTGGAATAATATTCTGGGCTTTGAATGTGCGCCCTCTCTTGTAAAAGCAAAGTCATTATCTGCCTTATTTCTCTCAAATTCCACTCCGAAATTTATCAAATCACATATTATCTCTCTGGAAGATCGTATCATTATATCTACTGACTCTGGACGATTCTCATAATGACCGGCTTTCATCGTATCTTCGTAGTAGCTTTCATAATCGCTCTCGTCTTTCAGCATACAAATTCCGCCCTGCGCAAGAAAAGAGTCACTGTTTTCGCAAATGTCTTTTGTAATTATTATAATGTTCATATCTTCGGGCAAATTCAGCGCACAAAACAATCCACCAACGCCGCTTCCAATTATTAAAATGTCTGCTTTTTTCATAATAATACTGCTCCTCAGAATATAAGCATGATCTCCTCATATCCGTTATTAGTAATAGCTATTCTTATTTCAGTATAACACATAAACCTTCTATATACAAGTAAGATTTACAACATTCTTCAAAAAAAATCCTGCAAAAAAACTCCCCTGCACAGCAAGGGAGTCATATCTTTAAATGCTTTATTATCAGTCGTTATCTTTCTTCTTAAAAACTATCATAAGAACTGCTACTATTACTGCTGCTGCAAGAACTCCGACTGCCATATATATTCTTCCATCACCTGTGGCTGATGTATCTGTTGTAACTGCTGATGGCACAGCCGTAGTAGTTATGGTAGTTGTTG
>ONAH01000226.1 GCA_900315715.1 uncultured Eubacteriales bacterium | reverse complement strand
GCATATAAACGCCGTTATACAGGTGGCGGAGTAGATAGCTATTGTCTTGTAGCACTGTCGGGCAGTGCTACGTTTACGGGTGTTGAGAACGGTACATATGTTGAAGTAGTAACAGGAAATAAAGTTACTGTATCGGGCGGTACGCTTGTTTCTGATGCAGTAGGCAAGGGCAATATGAGAGTGTATGTTCTGCAAACTTCGGGTGCACCTTCGGGTAAGATTGGTGATGACGGATCATACTTAAAGTGATTATCACTCCTGTTAATATATTTTTAAGAAGGGCTGTGGCGTAAAAAACCACAGCTTTTCTTTTGTACCATGAAAGGTTAACAATTTAATAACTTTCAAATATGTATAGACAAACCCTCTGTAATATGATATAATATTAGAATAAATTTGTACATATTACTGAGGTGATACAATGGAAAAAACTGAAACAAAGCCAAAGAAAGAGAAACAGGCTTTTTCACAGAGAATAAATACTTTGTGGAATAGCTTTCTGACAAGCGTAAAGGAACATAAATGGCTTTATTTATACTTTACAATAATAGGGATAATCTTTCTTCTGACAAGACTTATTAATATTACAGAACTTCCTAAAGGACTGCACATTGATGAGGTATCAATGGGCTACAACACTTGGGCACTGACAAACTTTGGTACAGACCGTTACGGAGTATCAATGCCGATATATTTTAATAACGCAGGTTCAGGACAGAGTAGTTTGTATGTATATTTAGCTGTACTGATATCTAAGATATTCGGGTATAGCGTGTTGAGTTTGCGTATAGTATCTGTAATATTCGGTGCAATATTGCTGATATTCGGTACAAAAGTTGCGTATGAGATGTTTGGAATGAAATGTGCCATAATTATTGCTGCAGTTATAGATATTATGCCGCTGTTTCTGATGTCGGAAAGATGGGCATTCGACTGTAACGCTATGCTTCCTATGCTGGTAATGTTCCTGTATTTCTACGTTAAGCTGCTAAAGACTCAGAATATAAAATATGCGTATGCAAGCGGAATTACGTTTGGTATAACGATGTATTCATATATTCTTGCAGTAATGATGCTTCCTGTGTTTGCGGTACTTGCTGTAATCTATTCATTAATATTTAAGAAGATCAACATTAAGCAGATAGGAGTAATATTCTTTAGTGCGATAATAGTTGCAATTCCTATTGTGTTGTACCTGTTTGTAGTAGTAGGTGTATTGCCGGAATTCAATATTGGACCGATAAGCTTTACAAATGCGTCTGCGGGACGTGTAAACGAAATTGAGTGGCAGGGATTCAGTTTCAAAGAGTTAATGAAGGATCTCAACACGCTGACAAGTTATGACCAGTACGACTTTATGGCTGATGATAAGTACGGTGTATTTTATCAGAATATTCTGCATTTCTTTGAGTATAAGATAAGTGTATCGCAGATACTATTGCTTATCGGATTTTTTGCAATGTTGGGATTTGCTATATATAATACGTTCAAGAAAAAGGAGTTTTCGTTTGAGGTTATAATGACATTCTATTTGCTTGCCATGTCATACCCGATGTTCTTCCTTGAACAGGTAGCAATTTACCGATACAATGCAGTATATTATTCCTTTGCGCTTCTTTTGGCATACCTGTTTACAAAGCTATGGGGATACAAAAGATATGTTCTTTGCGGATTATTTGCACTGCTGTATCTGTATAATTTCGGAAGTTACACATATTATCTGTTTAGCGGTAACTTTTCAGAGGATAAAAAAGCGCTTGCGTACTTTGACTATGATTTGCTTGAACTTTGCGAAACCTTTGACGATGAGAAATATGAAGACTATCAGATTTATGTTGATTACACCGCAACATATAATGCAGGTCTTATCACATTGTATGGATTAAGAGTAGAGCCTGAGGTAGTAGCAAGTGAGGTAGAGAATGTAGATAGTAAGATAATGACTTACGGCAATATACATATTGGAATTCCCGATATTATTGACGCCGATCAGAAATCAATATTTGTTATACGTGACATCAACTCAGAAACAACGTTCTATACAACAAATATAGCACAGATAGATCTATACAGTACGCTTGTAATAAACAACAAGGCGAAGAAGCTGCTTATGGATCTCAACACACCTTATGAGATAATAAACAACTACTATGTATTTTGTTTGAATTAAAAAAGAAATCTCCCTGAAAGATATTCAGGGAGTATTTTTTATCCTATATGCAGACATGCAGTAGCAATTCTGAAATAAACTACAAGCGATACAGCATCTACTATTGTAGTAATGAACGGACTTGCCATTACAGCAGGGTCAAAGCCGATTTTTTTTGCAAGCATAGGCAATGTACAGCCTATCACCTTTGCACACAGTACGGTCATAACAAGTGTTGAACACACCACAAAAGCGACTGAAGCGGTGATCTGAGTATTGCCAAGAATGAGTTTATCGATTATCATGAGTTTAAAAAAGTTTGTAATTGCAAGCGTTATGCCGCACAGAACAGCGACTCTGATTTCTTTCCAGATAATTGCAGGCAAATTTTTAAATTCGATATCTCCAAGTGAAAGGCTTCTGATAATAGTAACAGAGGATTGACTTCCGGTGTTTCCGCCGGTATCCATAAGCATAGGGATAAACGAAGTAAGTACAACAAAACTTGAAAGTGCGTCCTCAAAAGACGAAATAATCATTCCTGTAAAGGTTGCCGAAATCATAAGCAGCAGAAGCCAAGGAATACGTTTTTTCCATAATTCAAAAGCGGACATTTTGAGGTATGGTTTTTCGTTGTCGGTTTGAGAGATAGCCGCCATTTTCTCAATATCCTCAGTAGTTTCGTCAAGTAGGACGTCCATAGCGTCATCGAACGTAACAATACCAACAAGTCTTTCCTCTGCGTCAACAACAGGGATAGTGGAGAAGTCGTACTTTGTGAACATATTAGCCACATACTCCTGGTCATCGGAAGTATTGACATAAATAATGTTTGTTTCCATAATATCCGATATTTTTTCACTGTAATCGGCAAGAAGAAGATCTTTTACAGTAACAAGACCAATAAGCTTTCTGTTTTCGTCGGTAACGTAACAGGTGTAGATTGTTTCCTTATCCACGGCGGTACGTCTTATTCGCGTAAAAGCGTCCTCAACGGTAAGGTTCTTTTTTAGATCGACATACTCTGTTGTCATGACAGAACCCGCACTGTCTTTCGGATATTTCAGAATTCTGTTTATTTCATCACGCATATCTTTGTCGGTATGCTTCAGAATACGCTTAACAACAGAGGCGGGCATTTCTTCGATAAGGTCAACGGTATCATCGACATACAGTTCGTCAATGACCTCTTTAAGTTCGCTGTCGCTAAAGGTTTTAATAAGCTGTTCCTGCGTATCGGGATCGATATAAACGAACACTTCAGCCGCAAGTTCTTTTGGCAGCAGACGATATACAACAGGAAGGTTTTGATTTGGAAGTTCTTCCATAAGGTCACCGATATCGGCAGGGTTCATTTCGATGAGAATTTCTTTGAGATCAGCATATTTTCGTTCGGAGATGTATTCCGGGACTTTTTCTGCTATCTGTTCGATTTCCATATTAAGTTCCTTTTTTTCTTCATTCATTGAAAACACCTCCGAAATAATAAAAAGCCTTGCACCCATATAAACAGGGGGCAAGGCTGATAGCATTTAAAAAATACATGTTAAATGGCAACAGACCAACGGTCACAATGATCGTTCAAGCTTTAGCTTCACAGGGCGATGAAATTGCATTAAGTTACACCTTAATTCGATGCAGCCTGTTGACCTGCGTATAGTGTCTCCACTACTTTGCGGCAGCAACCCGTATCCCT
>ONAH01000229.1 GCA_900315715.1 uncultured Eubacteriales bacterium | reverse complement strand
ATTATTATTTAAACCTATTTGACTAGAATAATTCAAGTAATCAATTGGTTGACAAACGCTTAATGGGAATGATATAGGAATATCTGCTGTTTCTACTTGATAATTGTCAAAAGAGTCAAACATTCTATAGAACGAGTTTTGAACATTGCCCTGAGTTTCTTGCGTATCACATAATAATAAATTGCTAATCTCAAGCTCTCTGTCACCGTTCTTTGTTACAACTATTGATTTTGTATGATGTATAGTTCTATCTTCAGACAAAGATTGTGAAGGGAAATATTTAGCAATACTTCCAAAAGCAAATCCATGTATTTTACAAGCAGGTACGGTAATTGAATCATTTCTTTGATTGCTTGTATCTGTGCCTATTTGTATTGGAATATTATTTATAGGTATCGGAGTATTACTTAAAGCTATCGGATTAGCTTGTAATGCTAACGGCTCAGGATAATAATTTGGTTCCGTTACTAAAATAGGGAATGCACTTGTTTCTATTACTTCGAGTGCTGATGTTCCGTCTTCGTTCGTTTCAAATGTTACGTTTTGAAGTAAATTGTCTTCAAATGCACAAAACGAAACATATTTAACCGATTTCGGTATTGTAACCTCATTAATCATATTGTGAACAAATGCACTGATTCCTATAACCTCAAGAGTTTCCGGTAAGCTTACTTTAGAAATGCTGCATCCACCAAAAGCAAATCTCTTTATTTCAGTAATATTTGTTGAACTGAGGTCAAGACTACAATTGTAGAACTGTGCTAAATAAAAAGCACCATCTCCGATTGTTGTCAATGTTGCGGGGAATTTAATTGTTTTGATTGCGCATTGTTCAAATGCTTTTTCACCTATGCCTTTAACTGTTATTTCATTTATCTTCTCGGGAATAGTTATATCTATATAAGCATCAGATGAATCTACTATTCCTGTCTCATACTTAGGACCGTAATAAGCTATGATATTTCCTTCATTGTCAATTTCAAATTCCTTAGTGATATCATACAACTTATTTCTTTCAAGAACAACGGAATAAGTTCCTTCGCTTGTCATATTTACAGGAACTAAAGTATTGTGTTGTATTACCCAATCATTTCTAACTACGGGTGAATCCGGATCTTGAGGATCTTGATGAATTTGAACTTCTTCACGATTAGATTCCCAAACCAATATAGGACAATTTGATTTGATTTCTGTATTAGCAGATCTTGATTTACCTACAAGTAAATATGTTGGAAAACTGCCTTCCGGAACTTTTTCTTTATTCCATTTATCACTTACATTAATATCTGTAACGCTGTCGCAGGAAAGTTGTATTTGAATATTAGAATTCTCATAGTAGAGAACATCATCAATGCTAACCTCTTTTGCAGCTTGCTCATCTATATAACACTTATCACAAACCTCATCGTACCATACGTCCTGAGCAATTCCTGTTTCGTCCGTAGATGAAGGAACTTTCTTCTCTATTTTATTAAGTATGTGAGTATTAGTATAAATATCTGCATCCGAGTCGTAATGTACAATTCCTCTTGTACTGTCAAGTACAGGATAAGTATCGTCCGGTAGAGTCTGATAATAGAGTATGCTATCAGAATAATTGTTAAGATTGTATGCAAGTTCGCCGGATTTAATACTTTCTGCCGATATTGCATCCGCTTGGAGATTATCTGCTCCACAATCATTTGCATAATATGTGTTATTAATTATTAAACTACCACCTCTATTTACACCTATTGCATCAATACTTATCTTGTTTTCAACAAGCAACTTGCCGGCATAGTAACAGTTTTCAACTATATTTGTTGCATTATTATATGAATAGCCTACTAAACCGGCGCAAAATGAACTTGTGTTAGCATCTATTACTGCTAAGGAATAACAGTTACTAATTAATACACCTTTGCTATCTCCAACAAACGATCCGCAGTCGTAATGACCGTTTACAATATAACTGTTTAGTATTCCCAAATTCTTTATCTCTGCATTTTGTACAGTACCAAACAATCCGTGATCTTCATTTTTAGTATCAGCAGAATTTCCGCCTTTTACATATATACCGCTTATTGTATGACCACAGCCATCAAAAGTCTTTCCATATGGCTTAACATTATTAGTTTCAACGGTACTCTCCATTGTTATAGGTATCCAAGGTCTGAGTTTTTCAAGTTCCGTAGGAATATTGTTTTCTCCGAAAGTAATGTCCTGAATCACAATATCCTTTGTGAGAACAGCATCTTTCTGAACACCGTGGTCAACCTGCTGAGCAAACCAGTAAAGCTGACCTGCATTTGAGATCTGCCATACTCCGTCTTTCTCTTCTGCGGGCTGATATCATGTTGTACAGTTCTTACAGAATCCGTTTTCATCAAATTCGTGACTTTTATTAGAAGAAGGAATTAATACCTCAGTCTTTGATACCTCTTGTTTTCCCTCATCATCTGCAAAATACTTTCCACAATCACGACATTTCCAATAACCTGCCTTCAATCCTACAGTTTCGCAAGATGTGGTTTCAACTGTTGGAAAAAGAGTGTGGCTTATCTTTTCAACAATCACTGAATCCTTACTTATTGCAGTATTTCCGTAAAGATCCTTGTAAAACTCATTATCTCCGTATGAATAATACGAATTGTTACCTTCTTTTGTACAGGTTGGATCGATAAATCTATGATATACCAGTGCGGATGTCACAGTATAATTCTTATTTGCAGGAACCTCATACTCATAATAATATGTTGTAAGTGCAGTATTTCCACCTTCATCAATTACTGGTGGTTTTTCTGTTTTACTTTTGCACTCATACTCTTTATTATTGAATTTTGCTCTGCAATTTGTAGTAACCGTAACCTTATCTGTTCCAGCCGGAATTATGTATTTATCGTTTTCGATTTGTATATTTTCGTTGTTTATCTTCACACTCTGTATAATGTTGGTATCTTTAGCAATATAGCGTGAATTTGTCACATTTCCGTTGGAATCATAACGATCACCGTCGATTATAAGATCAACAAATTGGTCATTACACCACTCAAAATTACCAATTGTGTGAGTAAATGGGAGATCGTATTTTTCAATACTAAACACGTTTGATCCTTTATTGGTAATGTTTACTTTAGCATAAGTGTTGCTATAAAAACCGTATTTAGTGCCCACTAAACTGGCATCACTACACTTGTTTACAATATTAAGTGTAATATCGCTGTTTCCATTTAATGTAACAGCATTTGCTTCCTTATTAGAAGCTACTATACTCATCGAACTATTATTGTCATTCTCAAAAGTGACATTGAATGTTACCGGTTTACCAGTGTTATTTTGGAATGTTAGCGGATTTGTACCAAAATAAGAGCCCCTGATAACATAGTTACCTTTATACGGAGTTGTCTTGCCTGCCTGGGTATAACCTGTTGGTGTGAACACGACAGAACCGTTATTAACATCAATAGTACCGATATCTGATTCTTCTGCACTTGCCACAATTGGAATTGTTGCGAAGTCCGCAGCTATTCCCGGTAAAGCGCCGGTCAGCATTATCATTGACATCGAAGCCGCAAGAAGTCGCTTAAAACCACTGTTCTTACAAAATTGCATAAAAAAGCCTCCTTAACAATAATATTTTTGTGACAAGATGTTTTTTTATCTTGCCAAAAAGTTCAGCACTTTAAACATCTGCTACGTTTAGCATATCATTTTATAGATTACAAACAATAATTATAACATTATTGTAACTCTATTTTTATAATGAATTTTTATTATTTATTCAATTTCACATAACAGTTGATTGATTTTTTGTATAAAAATACCGCTACAATGTGAATTGTAGCGGTAAACTATTACAAATATATCATATTTTATTTTTTATACATTGTTATTTCCATAATATGCTTTCAAATACATATCTTTTATCTCACTCATCAACGGATATCTTGGGTTAGCACCTGTACACTGATCGTCAAATGCCTGCTCTGTCATCTCGTCAAGTCTGTCAAGGAAATCCTGCTCGTCAATTCCATAATCCTTTATTGTTGGCTTTATTCCAATCTTAGCTTTAAGCTCTTCAATAGCAGAAATAAGGTTTTCAAGCTTTTCTTCGTCTGTATTGCCGCCAAGTCCAAGATAATCTGCAATCTCTGCATATCTTGCAAGTGTGTGCGGGTGATCGTACTGTGAGAAAGTACCCATCTTAACAGGTACTTCTGCCGCATTATAGCGAAGTACATAGCTTATCATTAATGCATTTGCTACACCGTGAGGAAGGTGATGGAATGCTCCAAGCTTATGTGCCATTGAGTGGCAAACTCCCAAGAATGCATTAGCAAATGCCATTCCTGCCATTGTTGCTGCGTTTGCCATCTTCTCACGTGCTACTGGATCATTCGGTCCGTTGTCGTAAGCTCTTGGCAGATATTCAAAAATCATTTTGAGTGATCTGAGTGCCAGACCGTCTGTGTAATCTGTTGCCATTACAGATGCATAAGCTTCAAGTGCATGAGTTACAGCATCTATTCCTGAAGCCGATGTTAGGCCTTTTGGTGCTGTCATGTGCATATCTGCGTCAATAATCGCCATATTCGGAAGCAATTCATAATCCGCAAGCGGATACTTTACTCCTGTACTCTCGTCTGTAATTACTGCAAACGGTGTAACCTCTGATCCTGTACCTGCTGATGTTGGTATTGCTACAAAGTATGCCTTCTCACCCATCTTCGGGAATGTATAAATTCTCTTTCTTATATCGATGAAACGCATAGCCATATCAAAGAAATCTGCGTCCGGGTGTTCATAAAGTACCCACATGATCTTACCTGCATCCATCGCCGAACCGCCGCCTATTGCAATTATCGTATCAGGCTGGAACGCTCTCATCTGCTCTGCGCCCTCTTTTGCGCAAGCAAGTGTCGGATCAGGAGCAACGTTAAAGAATGTTGTATGTGTTATACCCATTTCATCAAGCTTATCTGTAATTGGCTTGGTATATCCGTTATTATAAAGGAAACTGTCTGTTACTATAAAGGCTTTCTTTTTACCCATCACTGTCTTTAACTCATCAAGTGCAACAGGCAGACAGCCTTTCTTAAAGTAAACCTTTTCAGGCGCTCTGAACCAAAGCATATTTTCACGCCTTTCCGCTACTGTTTTTATATTCAGAAGGTGCTTTACACCTACGTTTTCAGATACTGAGTTGCCGCCCCATGAACCGCAGCCAAGAGTAAGTGACGGAGTAAGATTGAAGTTGTAGAGATCACCTATACCGCCATGTGATGACGGAGTATTTACCAGAATACGGCAAGTCTTCATTCTCTCTTGGAACTCTGCAAGCTTAGCTTTTTCTGTTACGGCATTAAGATAAATTGATGATGTATGACCGTAACCGCCGTCGGCTACAAGTCTCTCTGCCTTTGAGAATGCATCCTGAATATCTGTTGCCTTATACATTGCAAGTACAGGAGATAGTTTCTCGTGTGCAAACTCCTCTTCAAGTTCTACGCTTTCTACCTCTCCAATAAGAATTTTTGTAGCTTCAGGAACGTCAACACCTGCAAGTGCTGCAATAGTATGAGCCTTCTGTCCTACTATCTTTGCGTTAAGTGCTCCGTTTATAATAATTGTCTTTCTAACCTTTTCTGTTTCGTCCGGATTAAGGAAATAGCAGCCTCTGTCTGCAAATTCCTTCTTAACTGTGTCATAAATACTCTCAAGTACAATTACAGACTGCTCGGAAGCACATATCATACCGTTGTCAAAAGTCTTTGAGTGGATTATTGAGTTTACTGCAAGCAAAATATCTGCTGTATCGTCTATTATTGCCGGAGTGTTACCTGCGCCAACTCCAAGTGCCGGTTTACCGCTTGAATATGCTGCCTTTACCATTCCCGGTCCACCTGTTGCAAGTATAATGTCGCTTCCTCTCATTAGGGTATTTGTTAGCTCAAGCGACGGAACATCTATCCATGCAATTATTCCCTCAGGCGCACCTGCTTTTACTGCTGCTTCATATACTACCTTTGCTGCCTCTATTGTTGAATGTTTAGCTCTTGGATGCGGACTGATTATTATACCGTTTCTTGTCTTCAGACATATCAGCGCTTTGAATATTGCTGTTGAAGTTGGGTTCGTTGTTGGAATTACCGCTCCTACTACTCCTATCGGCTCTGCAACTTTCTTTGTTCCAAAAGCTGTATTCTCCTCTATAACTCCGCATGTTTTCGTATCTTTGTATGCATTATAGATATACTCTGCTGCATAGTGGTTCTTTATTACCTTATCCTCCGCTACGCCCATTCCTGTTTCTTCAACTGCCATCTTTGCAAGTCTTATTCTCTCATTGTTTGCAGCAAGGGCGGCTGACTTAAATATATAATCTACCTGCTCCTGTGTATAAGATGCAAACTTCTTTTGTGCTTCTCTAACTTGTGCAAATCTTTTTTCAAAACTCTCAACACTGTCAACGATAGTGTACATTTCGCTCATAATAACTCTCCTGACTTAAATTATTTTTGTGCCGTACACACATTGTTATTTTTTTGTCAATTTATTTTATTTCTTGCAAATCGCTTTGATTTACTATATTCAATATAACATAGTTTACGTTTTTTTTCAATAGCTTATACTTAAAATTCCATAGAAATTAGCAAAAACTGCATTTTGCATTTATTTATCTTTTCCCAACTAAACATTATAGATGTTTTTACAAATACCCATAAAAAATCAGACTTTTTCGTTATATTCATTCTTTTTGTACATTAATGAAAACTGTTCAACATCGAAATAATGTTAATGCTGTCGTTTAATCTCCAGTACAGTACCGCTTTTCCACCCAATTAAGCAAATAGTGTTTTGTCTTAATTATAAATTTTGTTATTTATAGAACAATTAAATGCAGGAACGAATTTATCGCCCCTGCACCACATTAACCTACAAACATCTGCGTCCAGTAATGTCCGTTTTCAACATACCCTACACCTATTTGTGTAAATGTATTATTAAGTATATTCGCCCTGTGTCCTTCTGAGTTCATCCAACCATTCACTACCTCCTCAGGTGTTCTCTGGCCCATAGCTATATTCTCTCCTGCTGTACGATAACTTATTCCAAACTGCTTCATCATATCAAACGGACTTCCGTATGTTGGAGAAGTATGACTAAAATAGCCCACCTCTTTCATATCCTCTGACTTTATTCTTGCTATCTTCGATAATTCCGCGTTAACCGAAAGCGGTGCAAGACCATACTGTGTTCGTATATCATTAACAAGGTCACACACCTTTTGTTCATATTCCGAAATCTCATACCCGTCCTGTACAACATCGTCTTCTGAGATTTCCGTTTCGCTATCCTGAGTATCATTGTCTATATCTTCTTGATTAATGAACTGCTTGAGAAAACTCTCTATATCTTCCCATGTGCCTGTTTTAAGCGTAAAGCTGTACGTATCACTATCACTATTGCTGGTTTCGATACAGTCTGTGCAAGTATCCTCTTTCTCACTCTCACATTCTGAGGTGCAAGTCTCATCTGCTTCTTTGCAGTCTGTTGTACAGTTTTCTTCTGTGTCGCAATCAGATAAACATTCTTCCTCTGTATCACACTCAGTTGTACATACGTTTTCATTATCGCAATCAGATGTACAGGTATTCTCTGTTTCACAATCAGTTGTACAATTATCTTCTGCTTCGCATTCTGTTAAACAGTTTAAGCTTTCATCGCACTCCGAACTACATTCGTCCATGCCGTCACAAGGTGTTGTACATTTAGCATTGTTCAGGCAATAATCATTGAGTATGTTCCGGATAGTATCATTTATCTGCTGTGAACTGCACCAATCATTACCGCATTTTGCCGTATCAATACTTTGTACTGTACAAGTCTTTATGTTAAGCTTGCTTAACGTATCTCCACACATAAAATCTCCGCAATTTGTAACCCTTCCGCTTTGTGCTGTCGCTGTCATACCTGACATTACAGCAATTAGTCCTGCGGTTATTACCGCCAATCTGATTTTTTTCACAACGACCTCCTGTATAATTGTAAATTTCAGATTATTGTATTAATGTAATAATCTGAGTTTCCGTTTAGAAAACCTTTATTGATTTTCTGATTTAATTATACAGAATATATGCAGTCTTTTTCAATGCATAAATACTGGCATATCAATATACAGTATGTGGTACATTTCCAACCAGAACGGTTTCTCCAACAAGGACTGAATCCGTAAAACTGATAGGCTCTTGTCTGCCTCCTGCTATCACTATCAACTCTCCTGTAATATCTATATATAACCTATGTACCGTTTGGTTAAGTCCCCCAGTTTCAAACTCACTCCTAAAATCCGATCTCACATCTCCTGTAACTGTATTATTGAATTTTAGTTTCCAGCCCGATCCGCTCAGAAATTCACTGTCAAACAAACTTCCGACAGGTATCTCAACTGCATATTCATATTCATCTTTCAGAATATCTGCTATTTCTACTGTTACCGCATTTTTCAGCTTGTTAATCAAATGAACGTCTGTATTTACCGCTTGAACCTCTCCGCTTTGAGAATACGATATCTCCGTCATACTTTCATAAGAAATCCCCAATTCATCTATTTTCTTTGTTACTGTTTCTCCGAACAGTTCACACATCATTTGTTTTGCTTTTATTACAGTATAATCTTCCATAAACGGTGCAACTTCATATTCAAAGTGAACTATACAAACAACAAACAATAACAACACTATTGTAATTATTATTCCTAAAATTCCTCCAGCTTTATTTCTGCATTTAAACTTCTTTCCAAAGCGCCTCCTTAGCGTACGCTTTAAACGTGACATAAAAAATCACCCCTCAAGCATACTACTCAAGGAGTGAAATAATTGTTACATTATATCGTCATCATTCGTCTGTATCCTTTTTTACAGGACACTCCTCTGAAGAACAACTTTCGCAGTCAGAGTCATCTCCTTCAGGACAATCTATGTCATCTGCGCATAAGGAAGAAAAATCAAACTCTAATTCCTCTCCACAGTTCGGACATTCGATAGAACCCTCAATAAGAATATCCTCTGATACACAGATCTCATCACCGCAAGTAGGACATACTACTTCGTAATATTCGCTGTCCTCATCAAAATCTTCAAAATCTTCTTCATCTTCGTCATACAAATCGTCCTCAACAAGTGAGAGATCTTGATCTATTTCATCTACCTGCTCGCTGAGTTCATCATATAATTCGCCAAGATCTGTGACCTCATCAGCAATATCCTCAAGAACATCTACTACATTTTTTATAAGCTTAACGGTATCGTCGCTCTCATTTAGTTTAAGACCGTCCATCAAGCCCTTAATATATGCCACCTTTTCGTTAATGTTCATCTGTGCATCCTCCGTATGATTTTATATTATGCTCAGTTACTTGAACGTCCAAGATACTCGCCTGTACGTGTATCTATCTGGATCATCTCGCCCTCATCTATAAAGAGCGGTACTCTTACCTCTGCTCCTGTCTCTACTGTTGCAGGCTTTGTTGCGTTTGTTGCTGTATCGCCCTTGAAGCCAGGCTCAGTTTCGATAACCTTAAGATCTACAAAGTTCGGCGGCTCTACACCAAATACATTGCCCTTGTAGGACAGAACCTTACATACCATGTTCTCCTTAACAAACTTAAAGTTATCTCCTAGTACAGATTTGCCTATCGGAATCTGCTCCCATGTTTCTGTATCCATAAAGTAATAGAGATCGCCGTCTGAGTAGCTGTACTCCATTTCCTTTCTCTCAATGTATGCTGTCGGATACTTGTCGTTAGGGTTGAATGTCTTTTCAACTACTGCTCCTGTGATTACGTTTCTGATCTTTGTACGAACAAAGGCAGCTCCCTTACCCGGCTTTACGTGCTGGAATTCGATAATGGAAACTACCTGACCGTCCATTTCAAATGTAACGCCGTTTCTGAAATCTCCTGCTGAAATCATATTAAATCCTCCTGATAATTTGATCCGCACACAAGGCACGGTAAAGTGATCTTACTACAAATAAGCATTATACACATACAGATTATACTATATATCGGGATAAATTTCAAGTTTTTTTTGAGGGTATTGTGATTTTTTTACTCTGTAATTTCTTATTTTGGAATATAATAAAATTAAAAAGCATTGCCCGACACTATAAATTATGGTATAATCGTTTAGAACAACTCGGAGGATCTCTTTTTTTATGAATAATAACTACCTTGTCAATATGAGAAACGGAAAACCGCTCTCTTTTTCTCAACAGCTTTCTATGATTATTACACTGAGTATTCCTGCGATTCTTGCTCAGCTTTCCTCTATCGTCATGCAGTATATTGACGCTTCTATGGTTGGCAAATTAGGAGCAAACGATAGTGCTTCTATCGGTCTTGTTTCATCAAGCACCTGGCTATTCGGGGGACTTTGTATGGCAGCTAGTACCGGATTTTCGGTACAAATCGCTAAACGCATCGGGGCAAACGATTTCAAAGGTGCAAGATCGCTGGTAAAAACAGGTCTTATCAGTATTATGACTTTCAGTTTTCTGCTTCTTCTTATCGGTGTTTCTATCAGTCGTGTTCTCCCTGTTATATTAGGCGGAGAGGAAATAATCAGAGAAGGGGCCTTTTGGTACTTCCTTATTTTTGCCCTTTCCATACCGTTTATGCAGCTAAACTATACTGCGGGCGGAATGATACAAGCAAGCGGCAACATGAAAACTCCCGGAATACTTGAAATAATTATGTGCTTTATGGACGTTGTTTTTAACGCCCTGCTGATTTTTCCATCCGGCACAAGAAATATTTTCGGTAAGGATATCTTCTTTATAGGTGCCGGTCTTGGCATTAAAGGCGCTGCACTCGGAACGGCTCTTGCAGAAGCATTAACGGGACTGATTCTGTTGTTGTATCTGCTTACCCGCTCCAATACTCTCAAAATCAGAAAATCCGAAAACCTTAAGTTCTCCATATCGGATCTGACTTCATCTCTAAAAATTGCCATACCTGTTGGTATTGAACAAATTATTACTTGCTCAGCATATATTGCATTTACTAAGATAGTTTCCCCTCTCGGAACAATAGCCATTGCCGCCAATTCATTTTCCATTACGGCTGAAAGCCTTTGCTATATGCCCGGATATGGTATCTCTGCGGCGGCGTCAACTATTATCGGGCAGTCTATTGGGGCTAAACGGAATGATCTCACTAAAAAGCTGGGTTGGCTTGCAGTCGGTACGGGAATGGTTGTTATGACTATCGGCGGTGCCGTTATGTATTTTTTGGCACCTCTTATGATTAGTTTACTCTCACCCAATCTTGCTATACAAACACTTGGAAGTGAAATTCTTCGTATTGAAGCTTTTGCCGAACCTATGTATGCGGCTTCTATTGTTGCCTCGGGTGTATTCAGAGGAGCCGGAGATACTTCTGTTCCAAGCGTGCTTAACTTAGTCACTATGTGGGCTGTGCGAATTCCTCTTGCGTCATTTCTAGCTTACGGATACGGCATACAGGGTGTATGGCTTGCAATGTGTATTGAGCTTTGTGTTAGGGGAGCTCTGTTTCTTATACTGCTTGCTATACGTTTCAGAAAAAAAGCAGACACAGGACAGTATTGATTATTAAAATCTTCTTTTAACCATTTTTTTCAATCAGAAAGGTTATGATAATATGAAATATGATTTTGACACCGTAATAAACAGAACCGGAACCAACTCACTTAAATGGGATGTTAAAGAAAATGAACTGCCAATGTGGGTTGCAGATATGGATTTTAAAACTGCACCTGAGATTATTTCTGCTATTCAAAATCGTGCGGAACATGGAATTTTTGGCTACACGATTATCCCTGACGAATGGTATAACGCTTACATTGACCACTGGAAAAATAGATACTCTTATACAATGCAAAAAAACTGGCTTATGTTCTGTACAGGAGTTATTCCCGCAATTTCAAGCACTGTTCGAAAACTTACCACTCCTGCTGAAAAGGTTGTTATTCAGACACCTGTGTACAATATCTTCTATAACTGTATTCTGAATAACGGAAGAAATGTGCTTGAAAACAAGCTTATATACAATGACAGTAAATACACCATAGATTTTGATGACCTTGAAAACAAGCTTTCTGATCCTCAAACTACTCTTATGATACTCTGCAATCCTCAAAATCCTGTCGGAAAAATCTGGAATAAAGATGAACTTGCAAAAATAGGTGATCTGTGTCATAAATACGGTGTAACAGTAATTTCAGATGAGATACACTGTGACATTACAGATCCTAATTGCAGTTATACTCCTTTTGCATCTGTTTCAGATGTCTGCCGTGATATCAGCGTTACCTGCATAACCCCTACAAAAGCTTTCAACCTTGCGGGACTGCAAACATCTGCGATCTGTGTTCCAAACAAAAAACTCCGACAGCGTGTTAATCGTGCTATCAACACTGATGAGGTTGCCGAACCAAACTCCTTTGCAATCGACGCTGCAATTGCTGCATTTACCAAAGGAGAAGCTTGGCTTGATGAACTCAAACAATACCTATTTGATAATAAAAAAACAGTTGAAGATTTTGTTTCAAAACATCTTTCTCACATTAAACTTGTCAGTTCCCAGGCTACATATCTGCTTTGGCTTGACTGCTCAAAACTACCGCTCGAAGGTAAAGAACTTGCAAATGATTTAAGAGAAAAAACCGGTCTGTATCTTTCAGCAGGTATTTCCTACGGTGCAAATGGAAACCATTTTCTGAGAATGAATATTGCCTGCCCTAAATCAACATTAATTGACGGACTTGATAGATTAAAAAAATACTGTTCGGATTTAAACTGTTAAGCAATAGTATTACAGGAGGAGAATATGAAAGAAATTAATCGTCAGCTACTTACAGGAGAACGTGCTCTGTTTGGGGAGAGTGACACACATATAACGGAATGTATTTTTGAAAACGGTGAGTCTCCACTTAAACACAGCAGCAATATTTTTATTGAGAGATCACTGTTTAGATGGAAGTATCCGCTTTGGTACAGCAAGAATGTTTCTCTGTATAACTGTACTCTTTTCGAAATGGCAAGAGCCGGTATATGGTACACAGATAATATTAAAGCTGAAAATACTATTATCGAAGCACCTAAAAGCTTTCGCAGATGCAACGGTATTGAACTTAATAACATTACCTTTACTAACGCACTTGAAACATTATGGAACTGTTGTAATGTTTCAATGAAAAACATCTCCGTATCTCACGGCGACTACCTTGCCATGAATAGCGATAATATTTCGATAGATAATCTTAACCTTGTCGGAAATTATGCCTTTGACGGGGCAAAAAATGTAACCGTTAATAACTCCAGGCTTATTACTAAAGACGCTTTCTGGAACTGTGAGAATGTTACTGTTTCAAACTGTTTTATTACAGGGGAGTATCTCGGATGGAACAGTAAAAACCTTACCTTTATCGACTGTGTTATCGAAAGCCTTCAAGGTTTATGCTATATCGATAACCTTGTTATGAAAAACTGCAAACTTATCAATACTACTCTTGCTTTTGAGTATTCATCTGTCTTTGCGGATATAGAAGGAAAAATCGACAGTGTTTTGAACCCGAAAAATGGCACTATCACCGCCGATTATATAGACAATCTTATCATTCAACCCGATAAAACTGATCCTGATAAAATATCTGTTATAATTAGGCGATCAAAATAATAAAATTGCATATATTTATATAAAAAAACTTGTTTTTTCTTTTCTGATTTGTTATAATTTAATTGTAAGATTAAATTAAAAAGGGGTGAAACCTATGACAGAGGCCGACTATAAATTACAGGATATGAAAGAAAAAATCATGCAGCTTGAATTTGAGCTCGAAGAGAAAAAGAGCGAAATACTTACCCTCAAGAAGGAAAACGCTAAACTTTATGAAAGCGTAAAACAGTCTATGGATCAGGCAAGCATGTATAGAACCGAACTTGAAAAAGATAGAGTTTTCTATGGAGAAAAAATTGCCCAACTTGCAAAAGAAAAATCTAAGCTTTATGAGGAGCTTGATATCTTAAAAGTTGAGTTTGAAAAAACTGACAGGATTTTCTCTACCGTCACCGAAGCTAAAACACAAATGAGAAAAGATTCTATGCGATTAATGGACGAAGTCAGAGAAACAAGTATGGACGCTGTTACCATGATAGAGTATGTTCTCAAGGATATTGCTAAAATGAAGCTTGACCTTGAAAACCTTTCCAAAGCCGAAAATACTCATCAGGATGATCTTGATGAGGAAATCTCTCTCATGATTGATCTGCTCAATAAACATACCACCTATCTAACCACCATAAAGAGCGGTTTCTACAAAATCAACAACATTCAAGAATATGATAACAGCTTTGATGATCTCTCTTTAGTCAGAAGTAGTACAAAACTTGTTAACGGAAATTATGTAGATTAGTGTTCTATACACCTCAATAAATGAATAGTATTTATTGAGGTGTATTTTATTATGGAGAAATTAAAACAAAGCTTATTCAACATTATATTCTACATAGTTATTATCGCTTTGATAATTGGTCTTGTACTGCTTGTTATTTTTGCGGTTATGAAAATAAACGTTTATGCCGATGAAAACACTTATTCTCCCACCGCCTGTATTGTTATTGATGCAGGTCACGGCGGTGAGGACGGCGGTGCGGAAAGTGCTGACGGTATATCTGAAAAAGGCATAAATCTCGCTATCGCTCAGACTTTAAGAGATTATCTCGAATTGTCGGGAGTTAAGGTTTTTATGACAAGAGATAACGATATTCCTATGGGTGACCAGTCACTACCTACTCTCAGCGAACGCAGACGTGAGGATTTCAAAGAAAGACTTGCTCTTTTTAACAAAAACAATGTTGACTGCGTAATCAGTATACATCAAAATAAGTTTACTGAACCACAATACTGCGGAGCACAGGTGTTTTATTCTCCGAATGACGAAAGAAGCGCTGCTCTTGCGGAATATATCAGAAAATCTATTACAGGACTTCTCCAGCCCGATAATGACAGACAAAACAAAAAAGCTGACAGCAATATTTATCTGCTCAACAACTGCACTAATCCTTGCGTCCTTGTAGAATGTGGTTTCTTGTCTAACCCTCAAGAAACAGAAAAACTTGCAGATGAGGATTACCAGAAACAAATCGCTTTTGCAATATATACAGCTGTTGTGGAATATCTTGCAAAAGATAATTAATTGCATTATTGTATTTTTGAAATAAAAAAAGTAAAGGAAAATTATTATGGCAAAATCTAAAAGCGCTTATATCTGCTCGGAATGTGGATATGAATCTCCCAAATGGTACGGAAAATGCCCAGGATGTGGTGAATGGAACACCATGAATGAGGAACTTGTTACTCCCGTCAGCAAATCTGTTGAAACAAAAGTCAGAACTTCATCGACTTACTCAACTCCTCTAAAACTTCATGAAATTACTACTGCTGATGAGTTCCGCTATAAGACAGGAATCGGTGAACTTGATAACGTACTCGGAGGCGGTATCGTCAAAGGTTCACTCGTACTTATCGGAGGCGATCCGGGTATAGGTAAGTCAACTATTCTTTTGCAGGTTTGCAAAAATCTTGGCGGTAAAATCAGCGTATTATATGTTTCGGGAGAGGAATCACGCAGACAAATCAAGCTTCGTGCAGATCGACTTGGTGTCGAAAACGAAATGCTTGTTATGACTGAAACTGATATTGAAATCATTACAGAACAAATCAAAACTATTAAACCCGAACTTGTAATTATTGACTCTATTCAGACAATGAACCTCTCTTCCCTCAATTCATCTCCCGGAAGCGTGACTCAGGTTCGTGAATGTACAAACGTTCTTATGAGAACAGCTAAAGCTCTTGAAATTCCTGTAATTGTAGTAGGTCATGTAAACAAGGACGGCGCTATCGCAGGTCCTAAGGTGCTTGAACATATCGTTGATGCCGTATTATACTTTGAGGGCGACAGACAGCTTACTTACAGAATACTTCGTGCAGTAAAAAACCGCTTCGGCTCAACTAACGAAATCGGAGTTTTTGAGATGACTTATAAAGGTTTGGCGGAAGTCGTTAACCCTTCCCTTATGCTTCTTTCCGGCAGACCAATGGGTGTTTCAGGAACTTGCGTTGCGTGTACTATGGAAGGTTCACGCCCAATACTTGCAGAAGTTCAAGCACTTGCTGCAAACTCCGGATACGGTACCGCAAGACGTATGTCAACAGGCTTTGATTACAACAGAATGAATCTGCTTATTGCTGTACTGGAGAAAAAAGGCGGTTTTTATTTTGCGGGTGCAGATACTTATGTTAATGTCGTTGGAGGATTTAAACTCGATGAACGTGCAGTAGATCTATGCGTTGCTTTGGCTCTTGTAAGCAGCCTCAAAGACTTCTCTATTCCTGATGACGTTATTGCTTTCGGAGAAATTGGACTTGCAGGTGAAATAAGAAGTGTATCACAAGCAGAAAAACGTATTAATGAGGCTTCTCGTCTTGGGTTTAAAAAGTGTATTCTTCCGTACTATAATCTTAAAAATTTGTCAAAGGATAATTTCGGTGATATAGAACTTATCGGAGTTCGTTCTATTAGAGAAGCCGTCAAAATTATCAACGGTTAACTTGTATCTATGGGCAGCCTGACCGCTGCTCATTTTTTGTTTCCTAAATTATTTTTAACTCTTTTTATTCTTATTCGTTTATAGATGAACCTTTTTTGCAGAATAGAACTTTCGATACAATAAAAAATTAATAATATTTTTCAAAAGAGTATTGATTTTTTATAGAGTGTGTAGTATAATTAATTCAAGGAAGAAAAATAATTCCTTTTTAACAAGAAAATTACAGTAGTCATAATTTGATGCTTCCTAAACACACGGATAGCCTCCCTAAGAAATTGGGGAGGCTTTTCGTCTGTTAGATAGTACCGGTAATTACAAGTGTTGAAGTTCCGGGAGTTACATTTACAATTCCTGTTGTGGAATCTTGTGAATATGTCGCTGCATCTACCGTTACTCTGTCTGTTCCTGATATAAACACTCCTGTTGACTGGTCATAGCTGTAATCTACGCCCTGAACCCATGGAGTATCGTTAAACACTGCTGTTATATTTGATATTATTGGGTTAAACGTGTCTGTTATTACTGCTCCGCCTTTTACAGGAGTATTTCCTGTATTCTGAATTACAAAAGTATATGTCACCGTTCCGTTTTCCATTACCGGTACAGGTGATATTGACTTTGAAATAGAAAGATCCGGCTCTGCGCTAACACTTATAGTTTCTTCGGCAGTTATCGTTGTAAGATTTCCTGTCAGAGTTGCTATGTTTGTGATTATACTTTCCGGCTGTAAAGGTGTGTATTCATTTGTATGTGTTTCATATACAAAGGTAGCTGAACCACCTGCAGGCACTGTAAATCCCGTAACCGTGAGTGTGTTTCCTGAGGTCACGGTCGGCGACGGCTGTATCACGTTATTTCTGAAATAACGCAGACTATTAGCCGAATAAGTAAGCGGCGTAAATGTATTTGTGTCCATTGTATATGAGCCTAGATTATCTGTAAGAGTAAGGTTAGTAAGGTCTGTGTTTCCTGAGTTTATTATATTTATCACATATGGAACAGAATCATTTGCTGTATATACTTCACTGACCGCTGTTTTTGTGATAGAGAGCACATCTTGTATCTCTCCTACTGCAAGATTCGATACCGCAACAGTATTGTTGTAGGTGAGTTGTGCCTGGTTTGTGAATTGTGCCAAGTTGTTCATTCCTTTCTCATTTTTTGGCAAAGTTTTAGTGTGCCGCTCCGACTTTTGGCACACCAAACCTTCGCTTTATACATAATATGCAAAACTATTAATTTATGATATTGTTATTAAAAAATTCCCCTAAGAACTTAGCTGTTTGAAGCCATTTCTTAGGGGAAAAGTTATTATATTTTTTTAATCGTAATCTTCGTCATAATACGAAGTTTCTGACGTTACTGCAGCTGTTTCGGTGTCAGTATCTTTGTCTTTCACTTGGGACTCTGTATAGAATGCTCCTGCTGCTTCGCTTGCTGCACGGCTTTCCTGTTGCTTTCGTAATCTCTCCTGGATTTCTTCCGTATATTCTGCGGCATGAGGTGAATTCGTTTCATATACGGCAAACTGTGATGTGTGTGCTTTTCCGTGTTCAATCGGGTAGCCAAATCGTGTCAGCAGCTCATCTACTGTAACAAAAACGTATCCACGGTTTTGAAGTTCATCTACTATCGCCAAAGCTCCTTCAACACTGCTATCGTATATATCATGGAACAGAATAATATCTCCGTCCCACACTCCGTCAAGTACAACTTTTTTCACTGATTCTGCGTTTCTTGATTTCCAGTCAAGTGTATCAAGAGACCACAAAGCAATAGTTTTGTCACCGATTCTTTGGTCCGTTTCTCCATTATGTGAACCATAAGGCGGACGGAATACAGTTGATCTTTGTCCGCAGGCATTGAATATTGCATCATCTGTTCGTTCTATCTGATTGTTCATCTCCTGAGACGACAAGCTTGTTATATCTGCATGGCTGTATGTATGATTACCTATCTGATGACCGCCTGCAACCATCATCGGCAGTACCTCCGGGTATTTTTCTACGCAGCTTCCGCACATAAAGAATGTTGCTTTCGCACCTCTTTCGTTAAGTCCGTTTATTAGTTTTGCTGTATACTCTCCCGGACCATCATCAAACGTAAGTGCAACTGCTTTCTTACCGTCAAGTGTATCGGTATCAATTATCAGTTTATTGTCCGCATCATACTTATACTCTTTTTTTTCTGTCTGAGTATCTGAACTTGTATCCGTTGCCTGTACCACACTTGAAACAACCGCACTCTCAGTAGGTACCGACTGCACTGCTTGGGATACCGTAGTTTCTGTATCTGTTGAAGTATCACTATCGGTTGGTTTTGCCTTGAAAAGTGACGCTATACCATTTATTATTGAGATAATTATCAGTAATATTATGAGCAATATTATGACTGCTCCGATAAGCATCTGTGCACGGTACTTGTAGCCTTTAATTTGTAGAATCTCCGGTATTCCCGAATTATTCTTACTCAAAATATATACACCCTCTCATCGTTTATTGTCTATATTTAGATTATAACGGTTATATTACAAATTGTCAACAATTATTCAATAAACAATTAAAGAAATGTAACTAAAAGTTTGTTATTCCTTATTCTTTATTCCAAAGGTTTCTCCTATTATTCTGTCGTAATATGTGTACAGCTTTTGTGTTCCGTTTTCAAGGTGATAATAATGTATTATATATGGAAACAGCAATACCAACAACATTACAAAAAGCACAAGCATTGATAACGTCTTGAAATATACTAATGCTACCAATACTATTATCGCTATTACTGCAAACAGGGACATTACTATCAAGTGTATAAAACGCTCATGCTGAAAAAACTGAATTTGAGTTAACAGCTGTCTTGTAAGTGCCTCTATTTCTTTTTCACTAAGCTTTGATAGTCTTTCTTTCTGTGTCTGTTCATCTATATATGCTATATAATCCAGAAGTCTTTTATACATTTATCTACACCTGCTTTCATTATCCTTTGGCATCATACCATGTCTTTCCTATATGCGCATCTGCTGTGAGCGGCACTTTAAGCGTTACAGCGTTTTCCATTTCTTCTTTTATTATTTCTGCTGCTTTTTCCGCTTCGTTTTCGGGAGCTTCTACTATCAGTTCGTCATGTACCTGAAGTATCAGTCTTGCTTTCATGTTTTCTGATTTGAGCCTGTCATATACTCTTATCATTGCAATTTTAATTATATCGGCAGCAGTTCCCTGTATAGGCATATTTCTTGCTACTCTCTCCCCAAAAGACCTCATGTTAAAATTCGATGATGTAAGTTCAGGCAAATAACGGCGTCTGCCAAACATCGTATCTACATATCCGTTGTCCTTTGCTTTTTCTACAACGGCCTTCATATACTTATCCACTCCGCTGTAATGCTTTAAATATGCTTTTATATAACTATCTGCTTCTTTTCTTGATACTCCTATATCCTTCGCAAGCGAAAATGCTCCTATTCCATATACTATGCCAAAATTTACCGCCTTTGCCTGACTTCGCATAGCAGACGTTACCATTTCAACAGGCATATTGAAAACCTGTGACGCTGTAACAGTGTGTACGTCTGTTCCCTCATTAAATGCCCTTATCATCTCACTGTCGTCTGCAATATGAGCCAGTACTCTAAGTTCAATCTGTGAATAGTCAGCGTCTGCAAGTGTCCAGCCATCTTCTGCTGTGAAAAACCTTCTCAATTCTCTGCCAACCTCTGTTCTTACAGGTATATTCTGTAAATTGGGTTCAAGAGATGATATTCTACCCGTCCTTGTTTCTGTCTGATTGAACACTGAATGAATTCTGCTGTTGTCGTCGGTTACCTTTACAAGGCTGTCACAGTAAGTTGATTTCAGCTTGGAAAGCGACCTGTATTCAAGTATCATATCTATCGCAGGATGCGCATATCTCAGCCCTTCCAACACTTCTGCACTTGTAGAGTATCCGCTCTTTGTCTTTTTTGAAGAAGGTAATCCTAGTTTTTCAAACAACGCCTCTCCAAGCTGTTTGGGTGAATTTATGTTAAATTCATACCCTACCGCCTCATAAATATTCTTTTGCAGTTCGAATATTTTTTCGCCAAGCATATTTCCGTATTTCTCAATTTCGTCCTTATCTACTCTGAATCCGTAACTCTCCATGCTTGCCAACACTCTTGCTAACGGTATCTCAATGTTTCTTAGCAAATCAAGCTGACCATTTTCGGATAGCTTATCTTCCAGTATTGAACAAAGTTTCGGGAGAAATGCTGTGTTTGAAGCATACTCGCTTACATACAAAAGTGAGTCCTCGTAATACTTTATCCCAACAGCATACTCCTCCATAAGTCTGCTTGTATCATATGAGTTTGCAGACGGATTAAGTATATATGCCGATAGCTGTATATCCATTGCTATATTCTTAACCTCTGTATCATATTTCATCGCATAAGAAAACAACTGTTTACTGTTCGATGTATATTTTTCGATAGTATCGTCTGAAAGCATTTTGAGTAAAAACTCTCTTGCCTTACTTTCATCTGTAATAATACACAGCTTTTCCTTTGTGTAAACATACAATATCACTGCACCCGATTTATCGATATCCGCTGTAAAATAGGCCTTTATATTCTCTCTTAGCGATTTATAGAGATTATCTGCATTTGGTTCTGTATCAAGTTCGGGAATACTCTCTTCGCTGTTTTCTTTTGCTTCTGCAACACTCACATTGCTTTTTAAATCCCATTTTTTTATCAACGAAAACAGCTCCAACGATGCAAGCTTTCTTACTGCTTCATCTACATTTACAGGCAAAACCTCATAATGACTAATCTCTCTGTCAATCGGCGCTTCGCGGCTGATAGTACCCAACATTTTACTCATATATGCACTATCTTTTCCTGCAATAAGCTTTGCTCTCATAGCCGGCTTTACATCTATTGTATCAATATTCTCATATATATTATCAACCGATCCAAACTTTTGTATCAGGTCTCCTGCACCCTTTTTTCCTATACCTGATACTCCGGGTATATTATCGGAGGTGTCACCCTGCAATGCCTTTATATCTATTAGCTGTAAAGGTGTTACTCCGTATTCCTCTTTTATTTTCTCTGCATCGTAGAGTACCGCTTCCGCCTTACCCATTTTTGTTGCGGCAAGCCTTACGGTTACGTTATCTGATACAAGCTGGAGTGAATCTCTGTCACCTGTTGCAATAACACACTTCTCTCCCCTCTTATCACATTCATCTGCAAGTGTTCCCAATATATCGTCTGCTTCAAATCCCTCGCACTCTACCAGTTTATAACCAAGTGTTTTTAATAGTTCCTTTAATACCGGCATTTGTGATGCAAGCTCTGGCGGCATTCCTTTGCGGTTTGCTTTGTATCCTTCGTACGCTTTATGACGAAATGTAGGTGCTTTCAAATCAAATGCAATCGCCACTGCGTCAGGGGCTGATACTTCTTTTATCTTATCAAGCATTGTAAGAAATCCGTATATCGCATTCGTAAACTGCCCGTTCTTCGTACTTAGCAGTTTTATTCCATAAAACGCTCTGTTTACTATACTATTACCGTCAACAACTAAAAGCGTCATCTCTGTACTCCTTACTCAATTAATCTATAAGACTTGTTACTGCGGTTACTTCCTTATCCCTTACATATACTCTGGGAACACGTTTTCCTACAAGACAAACTACCTCGTAATTGATTGTACCTGTCCACGATGCTACATCGTCCATTGTAATTTCGGTATTGCCTGTTTTTCCAACTACCGTAACCGTATCGCCTACTTTTACTCCTTCAATTTCAGAAATATCTATCATGCACTGATCCATACATATTCTGCCTACAACCTTGGCTTTCTTGCCTTTTACTATCATGTATGCGTCGTTTGCAAGATTTCGTATGTATCCATCCGCATATCCTATCGGTACAGTAGCAATCTTCATTTTCTTTTCTGCCTCAAACGTCCTACCGTAGCTTATGGTTGTTCCCGCCTCAACGTCCTTTATATGTGCAACAACAGATTTTATCTCCATCGCAGGCTTTAAGGCTATTTGACCTTTTAGCTTTGATGACGGTGAAAGTCCATATAGTATTATTCCTGCTCTGACCATATCCATATGTGCAGACTTATAATCCATTATTGCAGCACTATTTGAACAATGCTTTATTATCTTATCTGTATCAATCCCGTTTTCTTTCAGTGAATTGATTATATACTCAAAACACTCTATTTGATGCAAAGTATATTCTTCGCCCGATTCCTTCTCATCTGATACCGCAAAATGTGTAAATATTCCCTCTATCTCCAGATTAGACAATGAGAAAATTTCCATAACCTCTTCCGGTGCATTATCTCTTTTTGTATCCTGACACATTATGCCAATTCTGCTCATTCCTGTATCAATCTTAATGTGAGATTTTACGCAAACGCCAAATGTTTTTGCACTCTCTGACAGTTCCTTTGCATATTCTAAAGAGAGTATTGCCTGGGAAATATTATTATCTGACAGTTCCTTTGCATAACTTGCAGGTGTATAACCTAAAATAAGTATCGGCAGTTTTATTCCGCCTATTCGAAGCTGTAAAGCTTCCTCTAAATTCGATACTGCAAAAAAATCTGCCCCAAGCTGTTCATACAGCTCTGCAAATTCTAATGCGCCATGTCCGTATGCGTCTGCTTTGATAACACAGCAAAGCTTTGTCCTGTCACTTATCTGTTCTCTTATAACTTTATAGTTATGCTCTATTCTGTTCAGGCTTATCTGAGCCCATGTTCTTCTAAAATAATTATCCAACTTTATTTCCTCCTGATAAAAGAGTTTGCTTATATAATTATATTACTTATACTGAGAAAAGGCAATATTTTATTTTACTGTTAACGGTAAAGTTTTTATTCTCTATTTGATATTTGTAGTTAGTATTACTGTTTATGGCTATTATTTACTACAATCCAAACACCCCCGGAAAATCCGAGGGTGTTTCTGTTAACCGTTATCGTTTTTTAACTTCTTTATGCCAAACATTTTCCTGAGAAAGAAACCGAAAAACTTAGGATTATCAATTACTACGAACTTCATAGAAACGCCTCCTAACAGCAATTTTTCAGGCAGAGTGTCAATATTATCACAGCAATTCCTGCAAAGAAAAGAATCGCTCCTCCCTCTGTAAATGATGAGAGTATCAATCCCCCTGCAAATGCAAATGCACATTTCTGAGCACATCTGCTCCGACACATTTTTCTCCGCCTCCTTTTTTCGTATAGTACATTATATACATTTTATAAAAAAAGGTGAAAATCTTATTTCGGTAAAATAAATCAATACTTTTTATCTGATACTATCAACAATGCTGTCCCGCTGTGGAGTGTTATCAACACCCTGTCGCTCTCAGCTTCGTTGCTTATTGTATATGGAAAATCTGCTGTAACAGTACCTTTGTCCATAGCAAATCGAAGTCCCAAATATGTCAGCGTTGCACTGTCACAGGCATATGGCATTACAGATACTGTTTTCCCTTTTATCCCTGTTATCTCATTTGTTCCCAAATTCAGCATTGATGTCTGAGAATATTCATCAAGTATAACTCCTGTTGCACCATGTTTTTTTAGATACAAAAGCACCGAAATGTTTCCAAGAGTATGGTCAAGCCGTCCACCTATTGCACCCAATATCAGAAATTCTTTATATCCCTTATCAAGTGCAACGCTTGCACAATGAAAAGTATCTGTATCGTCTTTCATTACGTTCAGCACAATTATTTCGGTATCCTTAAACTCAGTGTATTTTTTCGATGAGTCTAAATCACCTATTATCATATCCGGAACTATGCCCGTTCCTGACAACTTATCCGCACCGCCGTCAGCACACATTACAAAATCATCTTTTCGTATCTGCGACAATATAAAATCTATATCTGATGTCGGAGAGGCACACACTATTACACATCGGTTCTTTACTGTTCCCATTTCTTCAAATCCTTTACCTCATTATACATTGCAACGTAGCTTTGGTGTCTTGATGGACTAATCTTCCCTTTTTGCAACGCTTCCACCACAGAACACCCTTTTTCACAAGTGTGGCTGCATGTACTGAACCTGCATTTATCAAGATAATCCTCAAATTCAGGAAATGCGTATTTCAAATCGTCCTTCTCAATTACCTCATATCTTTCAAGATCTACTGTCGAAAATCCCGGAGTATCTGCTACATATCCCCACTCTGATTTAAAAAGCTCTACCGAACGTGTAGTATGTCGTCCTCTGCCAAGCTTTACGCTTATTTCGCCTGTTTCAAGATTAAGGTTCGGAAACAAAGCATTTAGCAAAGTAGATTTTCCTACTCCAGTATTCCCAATAAACGCCGTCACCTTTCCATTCAACAAGCTCTTTATCTCTTCTACCCCTCTGTTATCAATAGAAGAATACTCTATTGTTTTTATTTTTGACAATGAATAAATCTCTTTAAGTTTATCGGCTGTTGATAAATCGCTTTTTGATATAACTATTACCGGCTCAATCCCCTTTTGTACTGCACAGGCTGTCATTTTATCTATCACAAAAGTGTTCGGCGTCGGATCACAAGTAGATACTACTATCACAAGAGTATCTATATTTGCTAGCGGAGGTCTTATTATGCTGTTTTTGCGGGGATACACTTCTTCCAACGCACAGTACCCGCTATCCGGTACGGTTATCTGTACCTTGTCGCCTGCAACAGGTTTAATACCTTTTTTTCTGAAGCTTCCCCTTGCTTTGCACTCATATACTGTATCGGAGGCTTCTACATAATAGAAACCTCCGATAGATTTTAATATGATGCCTTCTTTTGTTTGAGTCATTACCAGATATCTTCCTCAGGATCAACTGAGCCGTCACCGGAATTATCGGGCTCAGTTACCGTTGAAGAAACACTGTCTTCGTCGGATGATGATACGGAGTCGCTTGATGAAACATCTTCATCGCTTGATTCATTATAGTCATATTCAGAACTTGTATCATTTTCTGTATCTGTTTCTGTATCTGTTTCTGTATCT
>ONAH01000230.1 GCA_900315715.1 uncultured Eubacteriales bacterium | reverse complement strand
GCATTAGCTACGTTCATGAGGCACTTCTTGCCGAATGCTTCTCTGTCAGCATAATCTTCATTAACCTTGATCTTTGCCTCAACATATGAAGGAAGGTCAAGAAGAATGAAGTAGTGATCAGGATGATGCCATGACGCACCGTTTACAAGTGAGTTGTGAAGCTCTGCAAAGCTGCCCTCACCATGTCTGCCGCCGTCACTGAATGTGCCGTCGATAAGTGTATCTATTACCTTCTTAATCTCAGGATTGCTATCGTAGATTGCTCTTGATGAGTATGATTTGTTAGCCTTCAACTCGTCAATCTTCTCAACTCTTGCACCGAAGATATACTCGTTATCCTCTCCTGCTTCCTGTGCGATCTCAACGTTAGCGCCGTCGTATGTACCAAGTGTAACTGCACCGTTAAGCATAAACTTCATGTTACCTGTACCTGATGCTTCTGTACCTGCTGTGGAAATCTGCTCGGAAATATCTGCTGCCGTTACGATCTTCTCTGCATAAGATACGTTGTAATTCTGAACAAATACAACCTTGATCTTATCGTTTACATCAGGATCGTTGTTTACAAGCTTAGCAATCTCGTTGATGTACTTAATTATAGCCTTTGCTCTTGCGTATCCCGGAGCTGCCTTTGCACCAAAGATGAATGCTGTCGGCTGCCAGTTCGGAAGTTCGCCGTTTTTAAGCTTGAAGTAAATATCCACAATGGAGAATGCGTTGAGTAACTGTCTCTTATACTCATGCAAACGCTTTACCTGAATATCAAAGATAAATGTAGGATCAATCTTTACACCTTCGTGCTTCTCAATGTAATCAGCAAGCTGCTTCTTCTTCTCAAGCTTAATGCCATTGAAACGCTTAATTGTTGTAGGTGTAATCTTGCTCTCAATCTGCTTAAGTTGTGAGAGATCTCTCAGATAACCGTTATTGCCGATTGTTTCTGTAAGCAGCTCTGAAAGCTCAGGGTTGCAAAGACCAAGCCAGCGGCGCTGTGTAATACCGTTAGTCTTGTTCTGGAAACGCTCAGGATAGATCTTGTACCAATCGTTGAGAACGTCATTTTTAAGGATCTCTGTATGTATCCATGCAACACCGTTTGTGTAGCTTGAACCATATACAGCAAGTCTTGCCATATGTACAACACCGCCGTCAATAATTCTCATATTGCTGATGTCGCACTTCGGAGAAAGCTCCTTAACAAGTCTGTCTGCAATTCTTTCAATAATAGCATATACCTCAGGAATTACCGACTTCATAAGATCGATGTTCCACTTCTCAAGAGCTTCTGCCATTACTGTATGGTTTGTATATGCGAAAGTCTTCTGTGCAATCTCAAATGCTGCGTCAAATGTTACGCCGTCATTCATAAGCAGACGGATAAGCTCAGGAATTGATACGATCGGGTGTGTATCGTTGAGCTGAATTGCAGCATGCTCAGAGAACTTGCTATAATCATTACCGTACTTGCTCTTATATCTCTTAATAATATCCTGGAGTGAAGCAGAACAGAAGAAATACTGCTGCTTTAATCTCAGAACCTTACCTTCATGTCTGTTATCGTTAGGATAAAGAACCTTTGTGATATTCTCAGCGTCGTTCTTAGCCTGTACAGAACCGTTATAATCAAAGTTGTTGAACTTGAGGAAATCAAAGTTCTCCAGCGGCTCAGCCTCCCAAAGACGTAGAGTATTAATATTCTCTGTGCCGTATCCGATTACTGCCATATCATAAGGTACAGCCTTTATTGTCTGATCCTTGAACTGAACTTCTACTGTATCTTCGTTTCTGCGAATACACCAAGGATCGCCAAAACGCTGCCAGTCGTCTGCTGTTTCTACCTGGAAACCGTCAACAATGCTCTGCTTGAACAGACCATACTTATAGCGAATTCCGTATCCGTCAAGCGGTACATCCTGTGTTGCTGCAGAATCAAGGAAACATGCTGCAAGACGTCCGAGTCCGCCGTTACCGAGTGCTGCGTCGTCAATGTCCTCAAAAACGTTAATGTCAATACCCTTCTTAGAAAGCATAGCCTTTACGTCATCAAGAAGATTAAGGCAGTAAAGATTGTTGTACATCATACGTCCCATAAGGAACTCTGCAGAGAAGTAATATGCACGTCTGTTATCAGCATGTACGTTCTTAGCCTTTGCCCAACGATCTGCAATCTCACCCATTACAGCCTTACCAAGCTCCTCATGAAGCTCTGGTACTGTAAGTTCTTCGATCTCTTTGCAATAATCTGTCTTAGCTGCAAGCTCAAGTCTTTCGAGTATTGAGTTTTTCTCTGAATTTTTTTCCATTTTCTTTTCTTCCTCCAGCCTGTCGTAGGTTTTTGCCAACCTTTTTATTTTTGCGGCAAGACCACCGGAAGCATAGTCCTTGCGAATACGCCATTCCCAGTTTCCGCCGAGTGTTGACGGAGTATTCATTCTTGCCTCACTGCCAAGACCCAGGTAGTCCTGCATCTGTATAATGCAGTAATCGCTGACGCTCTCGTAAGCAGTTCTTATTATACCCCAGTTGAACGGTTCGTCCTTTGCCATTTTGCAGTATTCTCTTGCAAACTTGACGCTCTGTTCGGGAGCAGCCTCCATCCAACCGATTAGAGTATCATTGTCATGTGTGCCTGAATATACAACACAGTTTGGTGTATATGTGTGCGGCAAATAGTTGTTCTCCTCGTCTGAGTCGAACGCAAATTCAAGAACCTTCATTCCCGGATATCCAGAATCCTTCAAAAGCTTTATTACGCCGGGAGTCATTGTTCCAAGATCCTCTGCTATGATCGGCAGATCTCCCAAAGCCTTTCTCATAAGATTGAAGAACTCTATTCCCGGACCGTCCATCCATGAACCGTTTATAGCATTTTCTGCTGGGAACGGTATTGCATAGTAGTCATTGAAAGCACGGAAATGATCTATTCTTGTTATGTCAAACAGTTCGCTTGCAGCCTTTATGCGTGCAAACCACCATTTATAACCTGTTTCCTTTAAGTATTCCCAATTATAGAGAGGGTTGCCCCAAAGCTGACCTGTTTTTGAGAAATAATCCGGCGGACATCCTGCTACACACACAGGCTGTCTGTTCTCATCAAGCCAGAACACTTCTGGGTTAGCCCATGTATCTGCACTGTCCATCGCAACATAGATAGGCATATCACCTATGATCTGTATTCCAAGTCCGTTTACATAAGCACGGAATGCTTCCCACTGCTCATAGAACTTGTACTGTACAAACTTCCAGAAAGAAATCTCCTTCGTAAGCTTTTTCTTATAAGCCTTAACGCCTTCGTCTGTTCTCAGTCGGATAGACTCATCTTCCCACTCTGTCCACGACTTGTTATCAAACGATCCTTTTACAGACATATACAAAGCATAGTTATCAATCCATGATTTGTTCTTTGTGCACCAAGCCTTAAAGTCTTTCTTCGCATCTTCCAATGCAGGATTTTTCTTGCTGAAATTCTTGTATGCGATCCTTAATACGGTAAATCTGTTGTTGTAGATCTTCTCGTAATCTACTTTCTCGTCGTTGTCGCCCCAGTCAAGTGCTTTGTAATCGTCAGGCTCAAGCAGACCTTCTTTGCATAGTGTATCAAGGTCTATCATATAGGGATTGCCTGCGAATGTTGAGAACGACTGATACGGAGAATCACCATAACTTGTCGGACCTACGGGAAGTATCTGCCAGTATTTCTGACCTGCTCCCTTTAGAAAGTCCGCAAATTCATAAGCCTCCTTGCCTATTGTTCCTATACCATAACGAGTAGGCAGAGATGTGATAGGCATAAGTATACCCGCTGCTCTGGACATTAGTTTCACAACCTTTCTGCCAGTCCGCTGTTTGTTTCGATATACGGACTGATGTAACTTATTTTGTTATATGTTAGATTATTTTAGTACGGAATAATCCCCTACATAGTTTTTATTTTATCATATAATTTCATTGTCTGCAAGTGCTAATAATAAAATAAGCAAAAAAATAATACAAAAACCCTTGTTTTATCGATAATAAATTATCGAATATTTCGGTATTTTGCTGATTTACCAATATAACAGATTTTTTTGAATTCTCTACTATTTATATAAATACAAAAATCTACCATTTTCGGTGCAATATTACAGTAAAAGCGATACTTGAAAAACTTTTTTTGCAGTGTTATAATGTATGTACTGTGCGTTTTTACGCATTACAACTATTGCAGAAAAGAGGCATACAGCTATGAAAAAAGCCCCTAGCAGATTATGGATAATTATACCTTGCTACAACGAAGAAACCGTACTTCCGATTACGTGCGAACTTTTTCTCAATGAACTTAAAGATCTTATACAAAAGAAAAAAATATCCGATGACAGCAGAATCCTTTTCGTAAACGACGGCAGCCGTGACACAACATGGAAAATCATCACTGAGCTTTCAAAGAAAGATCCCCATTACATCGGTATCAGCCAAAGCCGCAACAGAGGTCATCAGAATGCTGTGCTTGCCGGTCTTATGGAGGCTAAGGACAAGGCGGACATTACTATTTCTATCGACTGCGACGGTCAGGACGATATTTCCGCAATGGAAGATATGGTTGACGAATACCACAACGGCTATGAGGTTGTATATGGTGTTAGAAATAAGCGTAAAACAGATACTTTTTTCAAGAGATTTACTGCGGAGAGTTTCTATAAGGTACTCAAAAGCATGGGTGCAGAGGTTGTATTCAATCATGCCGATTACAGACTTATTTCTGCAAGGGTTCTCAAAGAATTCGCTGAGTTCAAGGAAGTTAATTTGTTTTTAAGAGGTCTTATCCCGCTTGTAGGTTTCAAGAGTACCTCTGTTTATTATGAACGCCATGAGAGAATGGCCGGAGAGTCCCACTACCCGCTGAGCAAAATGCTTGCGCTTGCGTTTGACGGCATAACAAGTCTGAGCGTAAAACCCATTCAAATGATAATGATGTTCGGCTGTTTTGTAGCGGTTCTAAGCTTTATCGGCGCAATATGGGCGGTAGTATCATCGCTCATGGGCAACACTGTTCCGGGCTGGACAAGTATGACGTGTATCATTTGCTTTGTCAGCGGAATACAGCTTATTTCTCTTGGTATCATCGGAAATTACATCGGAAAAATATACATGGAAGTTAAGCACCGCCCACGCTACATTATAAGCGAACGCACATGGGAGCAGGACAAATAAAACAAATCCATATAAATAAAAAACAACCGCCCATTTCAATTGTGAGCGGTTATTTTTTTGACTTCCAACTAATTCAATAACCTCCGATGCAGTTAAATCCCCATCGTCTTTCATCTTGAAAAAGTGTAATAATCATCTTTTTTAGCCTGTCGTTTCAGAATATTTTTTCATATACTCTGTCAGCAAAAGCTCAGCTTCCTTAACAAATTCTTTTGTACTTTCACATTCTCCGAAATACAGAAATGTTATTTCACAGTTTTTT
>ONAH01000232.1 GCA_900315715.1 uncultured Eubacteriales bacterium | reverse complement strand
TTGAATTACTGTGCAATTTGTTGTACAATAATTACAGTGAAGCTCTGGTGTCAAAAGACAAGGGGACAGCAGAGCTTTTATTTTATTAAGTAATGTGAGGAAAAACAATGAGAAAGATTATACTTTGTTCGCTTCTTGCAGCTATGTTTACTTTTTGTACAGCATGTAATGTAACAATAACAGATACCAACGGAAATGAAATCACAAATGTTAATGTGGGCGAAACTACAACAGACGATGAACTTGAACCGACAGAACAAATGAAAAATCACGAGGGCGTTTATAAACTTGATTTTGTCGATCTTGATTCAAAGAAAATATATTTGCCCGAATGTTTTGAAAAAGTGCCCGGTACATATTTTCAGGTTCACAGCGGTTCCCTGAATACATCGGATAAGATTTACTATTGGCTGACTCACGAATGGTTTTATACAGATATTCATGATCCCAGTACTTACGACGTAAACGACGTAGAAAACATCATGCAGGAGAAGTTTGAAAAAATGATGACTGAGGTGTTTCCTGTTGTGGCGGAAAAACCGAAGCTTACTGTCGTAAGTAAGAAAAAAGTTGATGTAAAAGGGTTTGAGTTTCTGAGAAAAACAGGCTATGTTAAAGCGGCAGGATTGCCTGATATGTATTATACCGCATATTTCGGTATTACGGATTCGGGATTATGCGACGACGTGCCGATTGAATGGTTAATCTTTTCTCAGTGTGACGATGAAAATACAAAGACAGAAGTTCAGTATATCGCCGATACGATAGCAAACGAATTCGAAGTCGAAAAGCGGGACAGAACTGCTGTTGAATAAGGAGAATACAAAATGAGCGATTGGACAGAAATAAAGATAATTGTCCCCAATAAATATGTAGATACAGCCGGAGATATTGCACAGATGACAGTGCCGTACGGCATATACATAGAGGATTACTCTATGTTAGAGGAAGAGGTGGAGCAGATAGCGCACATTGACCTTATAGATGAGGAGCTTCTCTCAAAGGACAGGACAAAAGGAATTGTGCATATCTATATTAGCCCGGAGGATAATCCGCAGGAGGCGATAGCGTTTCTAACAGAACGTTATACAAGTGAGGGGATACCTCATACGATTGAGAGCGAAAGTTGTGTGGAGGAGGATTGGCTCAACAACTGGAAAAAGTATTTTAATCCAATTCCGGTAGGAGAAAAGCTGCTGATTCGTCCTACATGGAGAGATGAATTTGACGCACAGGGAAGAGTTGTGCTGAATCTTGATCCTGGACTTGCTTTTGGAACAGGTACCCACGAAACGACAAGACTTGTATTACAGGTGATAGAGAAATATGCAGGAAAAGGAAAAACTTTTCTTGATATAGGCTGTGGCAGCGGTATTCTTGCGGTTGCAGGACTGCTTTTAGGCTGTGAAAGTGCAGTAGGTGTAGATATAGACGAAATGGCAGTAAAAACGGCAAGAGAAAATGCAGAGCTCAATAAAGTATCGGAAAAGTTTGAGGTACTATGCGGCAACCTTACCGATAAGATAAGCGGTACATATGATATAGTTGCGGCAAATATAGTTGCAGACGCTATAATCGCGCTGAGCCGTGATGTCGGCGGTTTTATGAACGACGACTCAGTTTATATAATGAGCGGAATTATAGATACAAGAGCAGACGAAGTTGAACAGGCGGTAACAAAAAGGTTTGAAATAATAGATAAATATGAAGAAAACGGCTGGGTTTGTCTTGTTGCAAAGAAAAAATAATTACTAAATTCATAAAAAAAGGATTGACCTATTTTGTATTTGTGATACAATATAATATATAATTACACACAATAGGAGGAACTTAAAATGAAAAAAAGAACTAAAGAAGCTGCAAATATGTTTTTCTCTGCATTTCTTGTTTTTGCGTATGTAGTATGCAGTTACTTTATATTGCAGCTTTCGTCGTCGCTAACAAACACAACAGCTTACAGTATTGTTACAATAGCAGTAGTGGTAGTATTCGGAGTATTGTTGTTTTATGCAACAAGAGTGGGTGACGGAAAACAGATTGTGAGATTTAGTCCGTCAGTGCTAATCCTAATGGTTTTGCCTGCTATATATGCAATAAGTGCATTTTTCGCAGTAGGACTTCCACTACACGAAAAAATGGTACAGAACAGCATTGTACTGTATTGTGCAGCGGTAGTATTGGGATATGGAATACCTTACACATTCCTGAGCGGTTTTGAAATGGTAGCGGCAGAGGACGTATATTTCCCTGAGCACTTTGAGGAAAAAGACTCAGAAGAAGAGGTAGAGTAAATATATATACTTTGTTAAAACAACGTATAATAAAACAAAATTCCCCTACCAAGGTAGGGGAAGATTTTATGTATTTACAAATAACCGATAAATTAGAATTTTGGAGAAAACTTAGATGATTACTGTAAAACCCATTATTGGTGATATTAAGGAGTTTCAGCGAGGACAATTACCTGATAATGCCGTTCCATTGAGTACACCGCGTTCTATAAATGAAATGCTAAAAAAGGCTTCTCCCATAGCTGCCGTCCTATGTGCAGTATTGTTTTTTGCTATATTTATAAAAACAATTACAAATCATATGATAGTGGTAAATCCTGTGACTTTCCTTTGTGGGTTCATAATAGGGTTCATTTTGTTGGCTATACACGAATTGCTTCATGCTATTGTTTACCCGAAAGATGCCAAGGTCACAATTGGAAAGTTAAAGAAAAAGTTAGTATTTGTTGCATTGGCATCCTACCCAATGAGCAGAAGACGTTTCATTTTAATGTGTCTGCTGCCTTTTGTTCTAGGTATTATTCCGTTAATAGTATTTATTTTATCGCCTGCGGAAAACACAATGTTGAACGGATTTATGTTTGGAGCAGCAAGCATGGGAATGTTTTCTCCGTATAGTGATGTTTACAATGTAATCACAGTTCTAAGGCAGACAAAAAAGAATGAAAAAATAATGTTTTATGAGGAGGATTTATATCGAATCGATGAATAGAAATTAATAAACAATTCTGATTTATAGAGAGAAATAATTAAAACTTACGGAGGTAATAACAATGGGTTGTACTCATGATTGTGAGAGTTGTTCAAGTGCGTGTGCTTCAAAGGAGCCTGAGAGCCTTAAATTGAAGCTCAACGAGATGAGCAGCGTAAAGAAAGTAATAGGAGTAGTAAGCGGAAAGGGCGGCGTAGGAAAGTCAACGATAACATCAATGCTTGCGGTTGCGATGAACAGAGAGGGATACAAGACAGCTATCCTTGACGCAGATGTAACAGGACCGTCCATACCTAAAGCGTTTGGACTTCATGTAAGAGCGGTGGGCAGCGATTTGGGAATACTCCCTGTTGAAACGACAACGGGAATAGAAGTAATGTCAGTAAACCTGTTGCTTGAAAACGAAACAGATCCGGTTGTATGGAGAGGCCCAGTAATATCTGGAACGGTAAAACAGTTCTGGACAGATGTAATATGGAACGATGTAGATTATATGTTTGTAGATATGCCGCCGGGAACGGGCGACGTAGCGTTGACAGTGTTTCAGTCTTTGCCGCTTGACGGGATAATCATAGTAACTTCGCCGCAGGAGCTTGTGTCTATGATAGTAGAGAAAGCGGTAAAAATGGCAGAGATGATGAATATTCCGATATTGGGAATAGTAGAGAACATGAGTTATTTCAAGTGTCCAGAATGTGGCAAGGAGCATAAGATATTCGGAGAGAGCAACATTGAGCAGACAGCAGAGAAATTCGGAACAAAGGTAATAGCAAAAATGCCGATAGATCCTGAATTTGCGAAATGTGAAGATAACGGCTCAATAGAGCTTTATGTAAGTGATTGTATGGATGAAGCGGTAGAGTCATTAAAAAAGATATAATATAGAAAATGGGCAGAAAAAGTTCAAGGATAATAGTTCGAAGAGTATATATGCAAAGACAACCTTTGACTATTATCTTTGGGCTTGGAGATACTAGATTGGTGTTTTTATAGGCTGTATATACTGATAATCACTACATAAAGTAGAATAGTTTTAATTAACTGTGCATATAATATGTTAAAAGCAACGAAAAACAATTTAATTCAAAAAAACCTTGACATTATAAAAAAATAGTAGTATAATATATAACAGTTGAGAGGACATCAACAAATCAAAAAAATATCGCGGAGTGGAGCAGTTTGGTAGCTCGTCGGGCTCATAACCCGAAGGTCGTAGGTTCGAATCCTGCCTCCGCAACCA
>ONAH01000233.1 GCA_900315715.1 uncultured Eubacteriales bacterium | reverse complement strand
ACCTCCGTTTTTGCGGTAATTTTAGCCTCCCTCAAAAGGGCACAAAAAATAAAACCCCTTGCGAGGTAAATTTATATTACCACAGTTTATTAAAACTGTCAAGGGGTTTTATATTATTTTTTTGATTTGTCAAGTCACTTTTACTTGCATCTGCGTATTCTGTTACTGATTGAGCTGATTCAAATAGTTTTCTCTATTTTCTATACTCTGCTCCATCATTTTTTGCATAAAACCGGGTTTTTTCTTCTTTGCCGGTTTTACTTTTTTTCCTCTGTACTTTTCTGCGGCTTTCCAGGCTTTTACCAGTTCATCGCTCATATTTTGTCTGAGCATTTCCTTTAGTTCTTCGTCTTGAACATAGTTAAGTATTACTATTGTTATTATCGAACGTGTATCCATATCGCAGTATGCATACTGACTTGACAGAACTTCTGCAAACTTATTTATCTTGCTCTTGTCATTTTCAGTCATAAGCTGTTTTACCTTAGGCAAAATAAACTCTCTTGTAAACGTAACTCCTCTAAACTGCTCATAGCTGTCCTCCTCATTCTTTATCTCTTCCTTCAGGTCGGGGAACACTGCTACCAGTCTTTTTGCAAAAAAGAGCGGATCGCCGCTGCCGTCATCATCTTTCTTTTTCTTTTTCTTCTGCACCTTTGATGCCTGTATAAACATTGGTGATGTTACATTATCCGCAAAATCATTTCCTATTGACTCTGCCTCTCGTTCTTTATCCGTTTCGGGATCAAACATCCATGTGCCGATTGTTTTCCACTCATTATCCGGACCATCTTCGGTCATTGCACAGCTTCTCATAACCATGTGTTTCTTGTCTTTATAGTATAATATGGAGTATGCTGTTGTTTCTCCTGTGTAGAGTGTTACAAGCTCGTTAGAGTCTGTTCCGGTTACATTTCTGCGAACATATCCCTGTTCGGACAGTACCGCCTCTACCTTTCTGTTTACAATCTCAAATGCTTTGTTTATCATAACAGACGTTTTCCTTTCATTTTCAGTTAATACTATGATTATAACGCATAAATAATCATTTGTCACTACTTTTTATACTTAAAATTTGAAATAATAATTGCACACAGCCTTGGTTTATGGTAAAATAAATTATTGACAGCATAAACGAGCTGAATTTTCTAACACAATCGGAGGTTTATATATGTCCAATCAGCCTATCGGCGTATTTGATTCGGGACTGGGCGGTCTTACCGCTGTAAAACAGCTCAGGGCGATCATGCCGCATGAAAACATTATCTATTTCGGAGATACGGGAAGAGTTCCCTACGGCAACAGAAGTGTCGAAACTATCAAGCGATACGCCGCACAGGACGCAAGGTTTTTACTTAGCCATAATGTAAAAATGGTTATTGCCGCCTGCGGTACCGTTAGTTCCACAGCTACCGACTTAGGTGATAATCTCCCTGTACCATACGTTAACGTCATCGCTCCAACTGCTAAAGCTGCAGTTGAAGCTACTAAAAACGGTAAAATCGGTGTTATCGGTACTCGTGCCACCATTTCTACCGGTGCATATAAAAAGGAAATTGAGAAAATCGACAGCTCCGTTAAGGTGTTTCAAAAGGACTGTCCGCTTTTTGTTCCTATTGTTGAAGAGGGTTTCTTTGGTACAGATGATCCCATAGCTATGCTTACCGCAGAACGCTATCTCAAAATTCTCAAAGATCAGAAGGTTGACACTATCATTCTCGGCTGCACGCATTATCCTATTCTTAAAGCTGTTATCGGTGAGTACGTCGGTCAGGACGTCAGACTTATCGACAGCGGAAAAGAAACTGCACTTTATGCTTCGTCTGTTCTTGCCGAAAAATCTCTTCTTAACTCTTCGCAGACTGAGGGACAGTGTGAGTTCTTTGTAAGCGACAGAACTGAGGGCTTCTCTCAGATTGCCTCTATCTTCCTGCGTTCTAATATTGGTGATAACGTAAGTCGTGTCGATATACATAATTTCTAAGGATGTGAAAATTTGAAAGAATATTTAATAAGCATGACAGGAAAAATTACTGACGAAAACGGCGATACTGAAGTCATGGATCTCACCTCTATCGCAGAATATAATTTTAATACTGAACACCCAACTTTAATCTATAAGGAGTATCCTGACCAATATCCTGTGGATCAAAAACAAAATGACTTTACTCTGAATACTATTACTATTTATTCGGATAATAAAATTACTCTCACGAAATCTGCAAAAGGCGGTATTCAGTCAATTCTTATTCTTGAGAAGGATAAACGCCATTCCTGTGTTTATAACACTAACTTCGGTTCTTTTGAAATGGGCTTTTTTACAACTTCTCTGGTCATAAACGCTTCTGAGAATCAATGTAGAATATCGGCTTTCTATACTACCGATATCGATAAGGAAACCACCAGAAAACACCAGCTTGACATCGTTCTCAAGGAAAAGGTTGGTTAATTTCAATTTAAATGTCACATTTGTTTCGTTTCATATGCGATTTTTTTGATATAACATCTGAAAATTTTGCAGATAATCTATTTACAAGGAGAATTAATATGTCCAAAACAGCAATTAAAGCAGTAGATCAGCTCAAGGCTGCCGTTACTGACGCCTTTATTAAGGCTATGGATAACGGTGATCTTATAAAAGCCGATCTGCCCGATTTTATTATAGAAAAACCTGCCGATAAGAAAAACGGCGACTTTGCAACGAATGCAGCTATGGCGTGTGCAAGAGTTTTCCGTACAGCACCTCAAAAAATTGCCTCTGCCGTTGTAAACAATATCAACCTTGACAAAACATACATCCAACGCTGTGAAATCGCAGGCCCGGGGTTTATCAATTTCTTTCTTTCCCCCTCATTCTATTCCGATGTACTAAAAGAAATCGCTCAGTCAGGTGATGATTACGGCAGAAGTGATTTCGGTAAGGGCGAAAAGGTTATGGTGGAGTTTGTATCCGCAAATCCAACAGGACCTATGCACATGGGTAACGCCAGAGGTGGTGCACTTGGCGATTGCCTTGCGTCAGTTCTTGATAAAGCGGGTTATAATATATGGAGAGAGTTTTATGTAAACGATGCCGGCAATCAGATTGAAAAATTCGCAAACTCTTTAAACGCACGTTTTATTCAGGAAGTTAACGGCTATGATTCAATAGAGTTCCCTGAGGACGGTTATCAGGGTGCAGACATTGTTGACGCTGTAAAGCTATACATCGAAGAATACGGAAAAGATCTTATCAATGCCGACGATTCTGTTCGCAAACAAGCTCTTGTAGATTTTGCACTCCCTAAAAACATTGCAAAAATGCAGTCGGATATGAAAAAATATCGTATTGAATATGACAAGTGGTTCTTTGAAAGCGAACTGCACAAGAGCGGCGCTGTCAAAGAAGTTGTGGATATTCTGACTGCAAAGGGACTTACTTACGAAAAAGACGGTGCTGTATGGTATAAGAATAAGCAGGTTGTAACCGAATTGCTCGAAAAACAAGGAAAATCCGCTGAGGAAATAGAAAAACTTGAGCTTAAAGACGATGTTATCATTCGTGCCAACGGTAACCCAACTTACTTTACTGCAGATATTGCTTACCACAAGAACAAGTTTGACAGAGGCTTCAAAACCCTTATTAACGTATGGGGCGCGGATCATCACGGTCATGTTGCACGTCTTAAAGGGGCTATGAACGCAATAGGGTATGACGGAGATAATGTTTACGTTGTACTTATGCAGCTTGTAAAACTTATGCGTGACGGCGAACTTGTCAGAATGAGTAAACGTACCGGTAAAGCAATTCAGCTTGGTGATCTTCTGGATGAAGTACCCGTTGATTCCGCAAGATTTCTCTTTAACACAAGAGAGGCTAACACTCAAATGGATTTTGACTTGGGACTCGCTGTAACTCAAGATAACCAGAACCCCGTTTACTATGTTCAATATGCTCATGCAAGAATTTGTTCTATTGTAAAAGCACTTGCCGCCGAAGGAATTTCTGCAAGAGATTGTTCAGACAGCGAACTTCAGCTTCTGAACACACCTGAGGAAATTGACCTTATTACTCACCTTGCAGCTTATACTGAGGAAATTATCAGTTCGGCTAAAAGCTATGATCCTACTAAAATCACACGCTACGTTACTGAGCTTGCAACACTTTTCCACAAATTCTATAATTCGTGCCGTGTTAAAGGTGAGGATGAACCTCTTATGCAGGCAAGACTTAATCTCTGTCTTGCTGTCAAAGCTGTTATCGCAAACGTACTTAATATGTTTAGCATTACAGTTCCTGATAGTATGTAATTAAACCGTTTTGGCGGATAATAATTTGTTATGCTTATCACTTGTTCTTATTACAACAAGTGATAAGCACTATTATAAGAAGGAGATGTGAAAATGAATGACGATTATTTGAAAGATACTCAGGCAACCAACATTCCCAGTGGCAAATCTTTTGAAGAAAAAACTTACATTATGAGTAAACCACCCGAATTTCAGAATGTACCCAATCAGGTAAACACACCGCATGTGCAAAATGTTCCGAATCATATGTATATACCGCCTGTTCAAAGTGTTACAAATCAGATTATCAGACCGCCTGTTCAAAACGTTCCAGATCAGATTATCAGACCGCCTGTGCAAAATGTTCCGAATCAGATCAACAGACCGCCTGT
>ONAH01000235.1 GCA_900315715.1 uncultured Eubacteriales bacterium | reverse complement strand
CGCCGTTTCCGTTTCGCTCTCTGTTTCTGTATCTGTCGCCGTTTCCGTTTCGCTCTCTGTTTCTGTATCTGTCGCCGTTTCCGTTTCTCTCTCTGTTTCTGTATCTGTCACCGTTTCCGTTTCCGTTTCGCGCTCTGTTTCTGTATCTGTCGCCGTTTCCGTTTCGCTCTCTGTTTCTGTATCTGTCACCGTTTCCGTTTCGCGCTCTGTTTCTGTATCTGTTGCAGTTTCTGTTTCGGTCTCTGTTTCTGTTTCGCTCTCTGTTTCTGTATCTGTCGCTGTTTCTGTTTCGCTCTCTGTTTCTGTTTCTGTATCTGTTGCTGTTTCTGTTTCGGTTTCTGTCTCCGTTTCTGTGTCGGTTATTGTTTCTGTCTCCGTTTCTGTGTCGGTTACTGTTTCGGTTTCCGTTTCTGTATCGGTTACTGTTTCGGTTTCCGTTTCTGTATCGGTTACTGTTTCGGTTTCCGTTTCTGTCTCCGTTTCTGTGTCGGTTTCGGTTTCTGTATCACTCTCGGTTTCTGTATCATCTTTCAGGTTAACAATATCAACCTTATGCTGTTCACTGATAGTTATATCGAAAACCGTAATCGTCATAAAGATGCCGTTTTCAAGTTTCAGTTGTTTTTCTGCTGTGATTTCAACAGTATATACTTCATCGGATAGTTTATAACCGTCGGGAGCTTTGAGTTCTTTAATATAAAGGTACGCTGTTTTGCCGTTATCGGGAAGATAATTCATAATATCTTTGTCGGAAGTGGAAATCACAAACGATCCGCCCGTATACTCTTTGATTTTTTCCGTACACTCTTCATCGGCAAACAGTCCGAATATTGCATTGCTCAGAGTTTCTTTCTCCTCATTGACCTTTACAACTGTAACTTCATCGTCCTGTATTCGTGAGCCTGTTTTCTTAGAGTTGCAGACTGTTAGTTCATTTTTTCCGTCACACTCTATACTGTATGCCGTAGTGTAAACAAATTTGTTATCTGTTAGCTCTTCATTTACATCAGCCGATATTGTAATTTCGTATGTTGCGTCTTCACCGATATAGCCGTCGGGGACTTTTGTTTCTTTAAGATACAGCTTTGTTGTACCGCCGTTTTCGGGAAGTAACTCTTTCAGCTTCTTATCAGATGTAGAAATCTTAAATTCGGGCGTATCGAACGTTTCTACAGCCTTGTTACACTCCTCGTCACTATACAATGTAAATTCTGCACCGCTAAGCAGCTCGTTGTCGTCATCAACCTTTTTGACAGTTAAGGAAGTATCTGTCTGCTTGTATTCTGTTATTTTTTCGTCCTCGACTGTAACTGATTTACTGTTGTTAATATCAAGCGAATAAGTAATTGTTGTTACAAATTCATTTTCTACAAGCACCTTTCCCAAACGATCTATCGAAATAGTCAATGTATAAACCGATATATCAAGATCGTAACCTTCGGGGGCTTTGGTTTCTTTTACATACAATTTAAGAGAATTGTTACTGTCGGAATTGTCTGCTATATACTCTGCTATCTCGCTATCCTCTGTATTGATCGTTATTATGCCGTTTTCGCTTGTTGTGTATTCTGCCAATTGTTCTGTACATAAAGCGTCTGTATATACTGTAAACTGCGTGTCTTTAAGAGTATTTTCAGAATTGTTCTTTTCAACTTTTATTATCGAAACACTGTCATGTATTATGTCGGTTCTCTCTATCTTCGTATTTGGTATCGTGACAGCCGAAGCATCGCCGACAGTCATACTATAAGTTATTCTTCCCTTATAAATCCCGTTCTCAAAAACATTATCCGACTGGGCAGTTACCTTTATCTCGATTACATTCTCTGATAGCTTATACCCTTTCGGTGCTTTTGTTTCTTTCAAATAAAATAACGCCTGCTTTACTGTGGGGGTGAGAATATCTTCAAAACAGTCATCGCCTGTACTAATTGTAAATTCAGGCTGATCGTATGTTTCAATCGTATCTGTACAGTCTTTATCTGAATAAAGCGTAAATTCTGCGCCGCTCAGTAAATTATCCTCGTCATCTGTTTTTGTAATAGTTACCGAAGAATGTACAGATGTTTTCTCATACTCAACCTTATTTTTAAATGTTAAAGCAGAGATCGGAGAAGTATGATAGCAGTTAAGCTCGTCATCACCTGTGTCCTCTACATACACGATTATATTTGCCTTGTAATCATCGTAAGTAATGTTCAAGTCTGATGTTGGGTCTACCTGATTTTCAACCTCATATACAAAATAATTGTGGAAACCTATGTCGCTGCCGTCATAAGAAATATTAAATGTAATATTTCCGTCATCATCGTTCTGAGCGGTTTGTCTGAGATAGTCCACTGTATAAGGCTCAGCAAGCGGATCGCCGTAACTGTCATGAGTTATAAGAACGGTTTCGTAAAGGTTGAATGTAAACTTCAAACCCTCAAGCTCCAATTCTTCACCATTTTGACTTACAAGCTGTTTTTTGAGGTTCAGCGTAATATTACCGTTCTTAGGTTTATCTCGGAAAACAAGAACATTTTCATAATATTCTCCGTCCTCTGTCAAAGTAAAGCTCTTTTCTTCCTCATTTATAAAGTAACCTGTCGGGGCTTTAGTTTCCTTAACATAATACGTTTCGGAGTCTTCGTTTATCTTTAATTCTCTTTGACCTGTCATTGCCATACCATTTTCGTCCGTTACAAGTGTTGTAACCTCTTCGTCATCGGAATTATAAACAGTAAACTCTGCTCCTATCAGGGGATCGCCGTTTTCGGAGATTTTTCTAACCCTGACGCCGCCGCCTTTTTGATCGGGGTTCGGCGTATCGTAAAACTCCATTACTACATCGTCGCCCTCGCCGTTTAACTTGCCGACATTTACTATTTTCTCGTTTTCAGAAATTGTAAACGTATAGAAATCATCGGAAATATCATAACCGTTTGGAGCTTGTATTTCACGAACCTTGTAATCTCCTGCAGGAAGTCCGTTTTCCTTATCCATTACAAAGATACCTGCTACACCATAGTAATTTGTAGTAAACTCGGCTACCTTTTTCTCGTTGTCGTTCATATCATAAACGGCAAACTTTGCGCCTTTCAAAGCATATTTTCTCTCGTCTTCCTTATGCTGTGAAAAGCCTTTATATACCTGAACTCCTCCGTACAAATCGTCCTTATTCTCTATTCCGGGAACTGCAAGCAAACTCTGCCTGTTGTTGTCCTGAGCTTTGTATATATAGAGATCAAGATCGTCACCGTCGGGAATATCGGAATATTTCATTGACAACAGCGCATTATACGCTTCCAATGCCTTTCCGGTAAACTTCTCTGAACCGATTTTATTATCATATCTGTCTGTAAAGTCCCAAATAGCCTCCTGTGTGATATTCAGATAATCGTCATCGGACACTCCGTACTCCTCCTGAATACCTGCTCCGTCATTAGGATAACCGAAATAAATCAGGGTCAAGAGCGCCTGTCGCATAGAGCTGCCAAGCGGCTGACTGCCATGTACACTGCCTTGACTTTCCGTACAAAGGAAGCTTGCGGCATTTTCTTCATCATCGGTCATAAGATTTTTTGTAAGCAATGAACCTACTCCGTTGCGGTGAAGATTGATACAGTAGCCTTTAAACGGGTAATTTGTCTGCAGCTCGTTGCCGTTCATATCTCCGAGAGTTCCGTTTGAAGTGTATGTTGCATCTCTTAATGTTGTGTCAAGGAGATTGAGCTGTTTGTAAGTGCCTGCCATAGGAGTATTATCAGGCATAGAAGTAAGCTCCTCAGCGGAGAAAATCTCGTCTGTTTCTACCTTCCTCCAGTAAGTTCCCTCGGGCATAGCTTCCGTAACGTTTCTGAAATTCATTACATCGCCTAAAATAAGCGTTTCTAAGTAGATATCGCCTGCCATAAATCCTTCCAAATAATAAGGACTGGGATTTTTGAGCTGTACCTTTGTAAGATCAAGAGTTGTCAAGCTGGTACAATGTGCGAACATATAATAAAAATACGCACCGTGACTTGCATCAAACGCCTCGCCTAAATTTAAAGTTGTCAAGCTTGAACAGCCTTCAAACACACCGCAAATCCAATAACATTTTCTTATGTTAAATTTATCTCCCAAATCTAATTTTTCAAGACTCGAACAGCCCGCAAACATAAAAGCAATACCTCTCGACTGCCACTGAAAAACTACATCGTATACTTTTTCTGTACTGAAATTGTCGCCCAAATCAAGAGTTTTCATTGACAGACAGTTTATAAACATCGAAAACATATTTTCAACATTTTCAGTATTAAATCCCGAAAGATCGAGCGCCTGTAGCTTGTAACAATTTTCAAACATATTTGCCATATCGGTACACTCGGAGGTATCAAAGTTACCAAAATCCACCTCTGTCAAATTAGTGCATTTTGAAAACATATTTCTGCACGATGTTCCCGAGTGAATAGTATCAGTGAATACGGCTTTCTTTATACTGCTTACATAATCTGCCCACGGACAAGCGTCTGCAAGTGTTCCCTCATCTGAACTTGCAGGACTTACTGTAAGCAAACCGTCTGCGTCAATTACCCATGTGCAAGTGCCCGATGTTCCCGAAGCAATATTGTCTGCCGCATAAAAATTACCGCTGCCCGACTGTACTTCCGAATTAATTCTTACATTTTCGCCCTTAAAAATCAAACCGTTGTTCACATTGTTATCTATCGCAGAAACACCGTATAGTGAAATAAAGCCTGTAAGAGTTGCGGCTGCCTGAGATGTGCTTTCCGCTTTAACATAATAGTCAACCGTTGAACCGTAATTTGATGAACTTGTTTTATTTCCGTTCTCGTCACACGCACCTGCAACTATTATATTCTCTATACTGCCCGGAACACTGTATACAGCGTCTGTATTATTGTTGCCGGCAGCGCCTACTACAATTATTCCTTTTACTAACGCATCATTGACTGCCTTTTCTATTAAATAACTGCCCTCGGAAGAGAGTGCGGATACCGATAAATTTATTATAGATACATCATCTCTCGAAACAGCATATTCTATTGCCTTGTATATATCTGCCGCAGTCGCATTTCCTGATGCATCTAACGCTTTGACAGAAACAACCTGTGCGTTTGGATTTTCCTTTAAAATATTTGAGAGCATACGGTTGCCGTGTCCGTTGTCGTCATCGGGCGAATTTCCTATTACAGAAATCCTCTCCAATACATTGGAATTTTCACTTACTCCCGTATCAATAAGAGCAATCACGCCGTTATTTGTAAATTCACTACTAAGTTTATCGGTAGATTTATCGACACCAACATTTGTACCACTGCTTTCTCCCGATGAAGACACAGTAAAGCAGATGTTTTCTTCAACATAATCGGTTTTAAGAATATTTTCCGAATATGCATCTCTTGCGGCATTTGCATCTGAATACTCTACAAGATATATACTGTCATCTAACTGTACTATATCAGCGTTTTCTTCTGCCGCTATACCGTTATCGGAAAACATTATCAATCCGTTTGATGAGATCTCCTCCGGATCTGTAAAGTGTCTAAAACGGTTATACACCTTTATTTCGCCGCTGTCCGATACCTCTGTCATAACAGCATCATCTTTTTCGGAATTGATCAGAAAAGTATCGCTGCTGTCACTCGGAGATGCGTAGTATTTTTGCATTTCCGAATAAGATACCGACGGAAACAATGACAAAACAAAAAGTATAGATAGTATTATGCATATCGTTTTGCCGTAAAGCTTTTTGTGATCCATATTAATCCTCCTTATAGTAAATAGAAATAATATTATCTGTATGTTAGAATATTTATGTTTTTAGCATTATTATATACTAATTATATCATTAACTCAATATTTTATACAGATAATTTGTGTATTTTTACCTTATTAATATCATACATCAAAGTCGCATTTTTGTCAACATTTTAATATTTTTATTCCAGGGCAACCGCATGAAATAAAATGAAAAATATGGTATAATTGATCAAAGGGGTTGATTAATTATGAAAAAGTATTTTGAAGAGCTAACAGATAGCAGGCAACAAGGGAAAATCAGGTACAATCTTTGCGAAGTAGTAGTAATGGCAATAATAGCGGTAACGGCAGGTGCGGAACATTGGAACGAGATAGCACTATACTGCAAATCGAAAATAGAGATATTCCGAACAACTTACGGTCTTGAACTGATCAACGGAACGCCGAGCGACGATACATTCCAAAGGATATTTGCGATTATTCGCCCGAAGGAGTTTGAAAGGTGCTTTATTAACTGGGTTAAATCTGTCATTCCTGTGCCTGAGAAGGAAATCCTAAGCATTGACGGAAAAACTCTCAGAGGTACGCAAGATAGTGATGATAATCTAAATGTAATACACATGATCAGTGCGTGGGCAAGTGAATCACAGGTGGTTTTGGGACAAATCAAAGTAAATGAAAAAAGCAACGAAATACCAGCGGTTCCCGAATTACTGGATTGTATAGATGTTAAGGACTGCATAATTACAAGTGACGCAATGAGCTGTCAAAAGAAAACAGTTAAAAAGATAATGTAACTATTTCGCTGGTTTTGTAACCTTTGCACCCACTCTACAATTAAACGATGCACCCAAAATGCACCCGATTTGCACCCGAAAATCTCAAATCGTTTAATT
>ONAH01000237.1 GCA_900315715.1 uncultured Eubacteriales bacterium | reverse complement strand
GCCGGTGTGGTGGAATAGGCAGACACAAGGGACTTAAAATCCCTCGAACCACAAATTCGTACCGGTTCAAGTCCGGTCACCGGCACCATCGGCAATAAGCCGGTTGGATTTCGCATTCACTTTTTAGTGGGTGCGTTTTTTTTGTTATATCGGCTGAGTTTCCGACACTTTGTTCGGGGCTTTGGAAATAATGAAAGTCTTGTATCTCAAAATCAAAATGCCACCTTGCTCTTTGCTGAGTAAGGTGGCTTAATTTATTATACTTCCGGTGGTACATAGTTTAAGTTAAGCAGTATCGGTATCAGATATACTACCGCTATTGCTGCAAGTACCCCAAGTTTTACTATTATTTCCGACAGATTGTTTAACTTATCGTTGTTAGTAAGCTTATTTTTCTTTACCAAAATAATATATGCTATCGTACACGCAAGTGCAAGAACGGATAGTATTGACGCAAGTATAAATCCCGGCGGTATGAACGTTACTTTGATGTTGTTATGACCTTCGTCAAGTTCAAACGCTACAAAATCCGACAGTACACGCTTAAGTTCTACCTTATGGCCGTTGACTTTTACCGTTAGTCCCTCATTGTATGGGATTGTCAGCATACATACGTTATTGTTGCCGCTTGCCTCACACGTTCCGCTGAGAACGCCCTTTTTGTATGTGAAATCACCTGTCTGTGTGTTTTCAACTGCTTTCTCAAGCTTTGCGTCATCAGTGCTGAATACTCCGAACGATGTAGCAGATATGCCCTTTTTGAACTTTATAGCTATCGTTACCATTTCGTTCTCAAATGTGCCTATTCTCAGAAGTCCGTTTTCGCCTTCGGTCGGGTATGTGCCTCTGTACTCCTTGCCGTTTACATATATGTTCAGAGCCTCAAAGTATGGTTCTGTGACATGGTTAGAGAACTCTCCCGAACAGTCAGCGTATAGCGTCTGTTTGCCTTTTATTACTATTCTGTAATCAAGCTGTGTTGATTTGCTTACATTGAATGTATCGTTGTATTCTACTATTTTTTGAGGTATTTCAGGTTCATAGTGTGTTACGAATGAGTCGTTGTATAGTGATTGGAACAGATAATCCTGTACTTCCGGTCTGGTGTATATACTTGGAATATACTGTCTTTGGAAAATTGATTTATTTGTTACAATTCCAATTCCCTTATAAAGCGGGAATCTGTCGGCAACGTATCCGTCAACCACAGCAACACGGTTTTCGTTTTCGCCTTCTTCCCAGCCGATTTTGTACTTTACACCGTAGAGAAAATCCGTAAAATCCGTTCCGCCGTTTGAGCCTGTCTGAACCCATACTGTGTTATAACCCAGTTTCTTGTGCATTGCCATGTAATCTTTGTCTGTAAGCGATGTGTAGTGACTGATTGAGTTAAATCCCATAGCACCCGGCATATTGTAGTCGGTTACCTTCATCACCGTTGTAACTCTGTAAAATTCGTCGCTGTCATCAATCTCATGCACTTCGTTTGCAAGATTTATCATGGAGTAGTAGCTGTCGTTTTGCCCCGGATCGTTAAGATATGGCGAAACAAAGTATATATATGTATTGCCTGCGGATTCCACGGTTACCAGTATTGCAAGCATTATTGCAAAAATCCTTCTGTTGATAAGACGTTTCTTATATACTACATAAACAAGTGTGAACATCACCGACGATAGTATAAACAATGATGTAAGACCGTCAAAAGATTTATCGCTGCCCCACAGAGATGATGTATATGCGGAAAGTTCTTTGTAGTTGTTTGTGATGAACGCCGCACTAAACCATGTATAGTAGAATATCATTATTCCACAGACGCCTGTCATGGCTGCAAAGATAGTTTTAGTCTGCTTAGTTTTCTTGATAACGATGTCTTTGCCGTCGCCCTCAAGGTACACTGCACAGCAGCGAAGTCCTGAAAATACTGTTACAAAAGCATATCTTGACGGGAAGCACATATAGTTACCCGTATGCCACACAAGGTTTATTGGTTCGATGATAATAGGCAGAAGAGTCATTACGAACAGGTAGAGCGAAAGTTTTTCCTGTTGTGAGTGACCTTTTGTACGGAAAGTGTTTACAACTACTGCAATAACTATAAATGTTGAGCAGTATATAAGCGGAATATTAGTTTGATATGGGGAAAGGAAAGAAGCTTCCTTGATAGTTTTTATCGCCGATTCCATTCGTACGGACTGAGTAGTTTCAAGGTAGCACGGCAGCCATACGAACGTTGTCATAAGTATAGAAAAAACAGTGCCGCTGATAAGTTTTGCGTAGCAGTTTTTAGCAAGCAGATTTTTGTTAATGAAGAAAGCATAACCGCTTACAACTACCAGTACAAAAATGGCAATCATAAAGAATATGTAGAAGTTATTGTACATCATAAGAGATACAAATATGATGTAAGGAATGTTGTTGCCTTTTTTGAACAAAATGTCAATAGAAAGCATTAAAAGCGGCAGCAGGAACATCATGTCAAGCCACATGTGGTTCTGATAGTAAAGCATACCAAAACCGCAGAAAGCATACATTACGCTTAGAATTATTCTCTCAAGCTTAGACAGTTTCTTGTGGCAGCAGTGGAAGTACACGCATGACGTAAAAGCACACAAAGAAAGTTTCAGCGTAACAAGAACGTTCATAAAGCGGTGGAGTTCGTTTTTTGGAACAAATTTCACCAACAGGTTTATAGGGCTTGAAATAAAGAAACAAAAAACACCCCAGAAGTTCATACCGGAAGCGTTTTTCATATTAAAGAGAACGCTTTCCTTGCCGTCAAGAATATCCTTGAGGTCGTCAAGGAGCGGGATACACTGCTGACGCATGTCACACCATGCGATACTGCCTTCGCCGAACGGGTACAGCCCTGCTTTGAAGAATACCAAAAACATCAGACACACTGTAAAAAGTGCGGGTATAAGGCAGTACCAGGTTTCTTTGCAAAAGGCAAGGATTTTAGATTTTTTTGTTTTCAACATAATCTGTTTCCTTTCCTTAATACATAATTTACAGCAATTTACAAAAAGCCGACAAAACCAAAAAATTGCTTTCTGAAAGAGTATATCATATTATAAATTTAAAGTCAATTATTTAGGAGAAGCGTAAGGGCGTGGAACATATGAATTTATATTATAGATAGAAACGCGGCTGATAGGGCGGGATTTCTGTGTAAAAATAGTTAACGTGGGATAGATTGATTGTATGAATAATGTAAAATAATCGGTAAAATTCAGATAGGTATTGATGTAATAAGACGAACGATTTTGAAAAAATTTTGATATAAAAATCCGATTTTTGAATAAAATTCATTTTGATTAGCAAAATAATAAAGCAGAGGAATTTTGCAAAAACTATATATAAAAAATTAAGGGAGAATAAAATATGAAAGCCACAGGAATTGTCAGAAGAATTGACGATCTTGGCAGGGTGGTTATACCGAAAGAAATCCGCAGAACATTGCGAATTCGTGAGGGAGACCCGCTGGAGATATATACGGATTCTGACGGAGAGGTAATATTCAAGAAATACTCACCGGTAGGGGAGTTGAGTACGTTTGCGTCGCAGTATGCGGAGGTACTCAGCAGGGTAAGCAATCTGCCGACGCTTATCTCAGACCGTGACCATATAGTAGCGGCGGCAGGAGTTCCGAAAAGAGAGTATCTTGAAAGACGTGTAACGGCAGTAATCGAAGACCTGATGGAGTCCCGCAGATGTTTTATCGCACATCAGAACGATGTGGGAGAGATACAGCCGGTAGAGGGGCTTGACCGTTCGGCAAGCATAGTATATCCGATCATAGCGTCGGGAGATGTAACGGGTGCGGTAGTAATGCTTATAGGCGAAAAAAGCATACCGCCCACAGAAGTAGAAATCAAACTTGCACAGTCGGCGGCGGCTTTTCTGGGAAAACAAATGGAAGAATAACGATAAGCAAATCACCCTAAATACAGAATTTGATCTGTATCAGGGTGATTTTTTTATAATAATCTTCCCCCTTAAAAACAACATAAAACATAGGATTATAATATAAATAGCGATAGTGAAAGAGAGGTTATGTATATGAAGAGAAAAATAAAAGGTCGGAGAAACTTTCACAACGGTGTTCCGCCGTAACGTGCATAAATAAAACTGTTGCAAAAAGTGCTGCAATATTATATAATTTTTATAAAATTATGCAGGAGGGATTTTTGAGTAGCATTATCGAAGGTTAGAAGAAGGTTATTCCGAAAAACACAGCACATTGAAAGAAAAACTGTCCAAATATTATGCAGTCAAAAATATTCCCTATAAGTGTCGCTCCCGACAGGGGAGATGTTACAAAGTGACGTACGGGGTAAACAATAAAGGAGAATTTATCATGAATATCAGTGAAAACATTTTATATATTACAGATACTACCACACAGTGGGAGTTTTATAAAAACAAGTCTTATACTGCCCTGATACAGCTTGCAGACAGCGAAAGGGAATATAACGTAAAAGGCGAAAAAGGTGTGGTGTATAATGTACTTGAAAACTCTTATGAAAAAGTTAACGGCGCAGCGGCAGTAGTAACAGGCGTATCAGGTGAGATGTGGCCAATCGGACAGTCCGCTCTCAAAAAGTATAAAATCGCTCCCGAAAACATTACTCCCGAACCTCAAAAAGTTGATACCGTTGAGGTGGATACAGTGTTTGCAGGAGTGAGAATACCGTATAACACAGAGTTTACGCTTGAAGTAGACTACGGAGAGAAAGCAGTCCTGCAAGGCAACAGACAGGGAATTTCGCATGGGCAGGGCGATTATGTTCTTGTTTCGACAAAGGCTGTTGACGGAAAGCTTGTTCCAGACTTTTCGGACAGCGGCCGTATCGTTAACGGAGAGGTGTTTGATAAGCTTTATAAGAAAATATAATTTAACCTGTTGTGCTATTAAATTCTGCTCTTCAGTTTAGTGTTGCATATCTTTTTTCGTTGCTCTATTATGGTAGGAAAGCTATATCATAGTTTACATTCACCTTGAAAAAGGTTTGATCGAAAACTTTATTTGGTGTTTTAATAGCACAACGAGTTACTTTAGTTAAAAGCTCAAAGCTTACAGTCCAAAACGGTAATAGTTTGACGGTAAGCTTTGAGCTTTGCACTGCCTAAAACATATATTGTGTAATTTTAGAAACTTCCTTGCACAATTTTGATGTAAATGTTATAATTATACAAAAATATTCTTTTTAAAATAAATAAACATGCTCAGGTTTTGAACATCAATACAAAATAATGTGGAAAACTTTTGCGAAATAAAGGTTGTGATAAAATTGTCTATGCGTGATAAGGTTACCGTTCAGTGCCCGAAATGTACCCGTTCGATAGAGGTACAGCAGTGGTCTGCTGTAAACGGAGATAAAAACCCCGGGGAAAAGAAAAAACTGCTTGACGGTACTCTGTTTACCGCTAAGTGCAAAAACTGCGGCAATACCGTACAGGTGGGCTATCCGCTCTTGTACAATGATCCGGAGCAAAACATTATGATTTGGCTTGTGTATGACGACAGCGAAGTAAAACACGTTACCGATTACTTTAAGTCAAGCAAATCCGCTACGGGAGATAATAAGGCGGATATGTACTGCCGTCAGAGAATTGTGCGTGACAGTTTCCGCCTGAGAGAAAAGCTGATGATTTTTGACAGCGGCCTTGACGACAAAATCGTTGAGATAGCTAAGCTTGCTTTTTCTCAGAGCGTTCAGAAACAGAACCCGAAAGAGAAAATTGCAGCGGCGTTCTTTTCCAATGAGGGCGGTCAGAACCATGTTGAGATATACTCAGCAAGCGGAAACGCTTTTACGGTTGCTTTGACCGATGATATTTATAAGAACCTTGAGGATACTTATTCGGGTAAGGCAAGCTACGCTGAGGACAGAGTTTATATTATTGACGATGTGTGGGCGTTGCAGCTGCTGCGTGAATTTAATTCCGAACACAGATAATGTGACAAAACATTTATGTGCGGTGTGGTAAGATATTACATAAAATAATAATGGGCAAAATTGCCCCAAAGGAGTTTTTATGGAGCGTTTCAGCATACCGCAGAGTTTCGGTGAGTTTTACAGAGAGTATTTAATACCGCTTGAAAGTGCGATAGAATATACCCTTGCACAGGTTGAGTTGATTTCGCACAGTTGCAAAGAGGAGTTCGGCAGAAGCCCGATAGAAAATGTTCGGTACAGAATAAAATCCCCCGAAAGTATGAGCGATAAGCTGAAAAAACATAACCTTGCCGTAAACGCCGAAAACGCTGTGCATGGAGTGTATGACGCAGCAGGAGTAAGAGTGGTAACGTCGTTTCTTGAAGATATTGAGGTAATTGCCAAAAGGTTAAAAGAAGCGTCGGGCTTGAAAGTCGTAAGCGAAAAGAACTACATTACAGCACCTAAAGCCAACGGTTACAGAAGCTATCATATAATCTTTGAAGTTCAGACGCAGAAGAAAGTGTATATAGAAGTACAAATACGCACAGCCGCTATGGACACATGGGCGGCGGCAGATCACAGAATACAATACAAAAAGCTGACCCCCGACAGCAGCGTAGTTGCACAGGAGCTGAAACGCTGTGCGGAGGAGCTTGCACGGATAGATACAACGCTGCAGCGGCTTGTGAGGGTGTATCTGTCCGAACAACAGAAAAGGAGTACATCAAAATGAAAATACTGTACGCAGAGGACGAAGCAGCTTTATCAGACGCTGTTTCGGAGATACTAAGGCATAAAAATTATATAGTGGACGCAGTGTATGACGGGCAGGAAGCTATGGATTACATAATGTCGGAGAAGTACGACGGAATAATATTAGATGTGATGATGCCGAAAATCAACGGCATAGAGGTGCTTAAAACTATCCGCAGTATGGGTATCGGCACGCCTGTACTACTGCTTACCGCAAAAGGTGAGGTATCAGATAAGGTAGAGGGGCTCAACGCAGGAGCTGACGATTATCTTGCAAAGCCGTTTGCGATGCCAGAACTTATAGCAAGAGTAGGTGCACTTACAAGGCGTACAGGTGAGATAATTCCCGACAATATGACGGTAGGAAACGTAACGCTTAACAGAACGCTATATGAGCTGAGTACGCCTAACGGAGAGGTGCGTCTTTCTAAGAAAGAGTATCTGATGATGGAAATGCTGATGAAAAGCAAAGAGCGTCCGATTTCAACCGATACTTTTATGACAAGAATATGGGGCTACGACAGCGAAGCGGAAGTAAACGTTGTGTGGGTGTATATATCGTATCTGAGAAAAAAACTCCAGTCGCTTGACGCGGATATACAGATTTCGGCACTGAGGGGCAGAGGGTATATTCTGGAGGCGGTATGATATGCTCAGAAAACTAAAGGTGCGGTTTATACTATTGTCGATGGTTTCGATGACAGCAACTCTTGTAATAGCGTTTACCGCTGTGAACATAACGCTTTGGGCAAGAGTTACAAGCCGTACAGACCAGATAATCGACTATCTGTATGAAAACGGCGGTTCGTTCCCTGTAATAGGGGACAGCATGAATGAGAAGTTGTTCCATGATGAAACTCCGTTTCAGACACGGTATTATGTAGTTATCATAAAGGGCGGAGAGTATTCGGGGAGCAATTATTCGCATATCTCACTTGACAGGATAAAGGATATAGATGAACAGATAGCAAATATATTAAAGCAGAATAAAGAACGTGGATACATAGATAATTCACGGTACGGGTGTTTTGATTATGATGACGGAAAAATGCTGATAGTATTAGACTGTCACACAGACCTTATCCTTGTCAACACTCTGCTGACGATAACGCTTGTAACGATATTGTCATGTGTTGTTATAGTGTTTATTTTGCTTACGGTGTTTTCTAAGTATGTAATAAAGCCCTTTGAGGAGAACAGGGAAAAGCAAAGGAGATTTATTACTGACGCAGGGCATGAGCTGAAAACCCCTATCGCAATAATTCAGTCAAACACAGAGGTTATGGAGATGATAGAGGGAGAGAACAAGTGGCTTGGCAACATCAAGGCGCAGACTGTAAGAATGAGCAAGCTTGTAAAGGGTTTGATAGAGCTTTCGAAGATGGACGAACAGGTGTTGTCGGAAAAGGAAAAGCAGAAAATAGATTTATCGGAAATAGTGTCAAATTCTGTTGAGAGTTTTATAGTACCTGCGCAGGCAAAGGGAATAGAGATAAAGACAGACATCGACGACGAAGTAACAGTGATGGGCGATTTGGAGGACATAGTGAGGCTTGTGGGAATACTTCTTGACAATGCTGTAAAATACACAGACGACAGGCATTTGATAGAGGTAGGGCTCAAACGCAAATCAAAGAAAGTGTATCTTACGGTATCGAACACCTGCAAGGGGCTTGACAGGGAGAGCGTGCCGAAGTTTTTTGACAGGTTTTACAGGAGTGACAAGTCACGAAACAGTCAAACAGGCGGATACGGTATAGGGCTGTCAATGGCGCAGATGATAGTACAGAACCACAAGGGAAAAATATCTGTATCATATACAGATGACGAAAAGATAGTATTTATAACTGAATTGTGAGGTGAAAGCATTGACGGCGGTATATTCTGTAATGTGGTTTATCATAGCGGGATTTTTGTTGTCATTGGGGCTCAGAGAGCAAAAGATATACATGGTGTTTTCGATATATTTTGCGTTTAACGGCATATGGTGGGGGATAGCGTTTTTTACAAAAGCGGATATGTTTCACGGTACAATGGGGTGGATATTCAGAGGAATAACGGCAATATTTCTTGTGATAGGCGTTGTATATTATTATTTTTACAAAAAGAACAATCGTGAGGAGTAAAAGCCGAACCGAAAACAATGCAATAAAAAAAGCCCCCTGCAAATACAGCAAGGAGCATTATATAAAGGAAATTGGTTTTTTTAAAGGTCTTTGATGAGAATAAATGACAGAAAGATAACAACGGTCAACAGCATGACTAATTGTTATCTTTCTGTTTTTTGTATATGAAAATAATATTTAACGATTTTTCTAATAGGGGACTGT
>ONAH01000238.1 GCA_900315715.1 uncultured Eubacteriales bacterium | reverse complement strand
TGACCGCCCTTAAAAAGATATTGTTTCGGGGGCTGATGTAAATGAACAGAATACAGCTTTAGCGTTCTTAAAGTACAGTACCTGCATATTTCCGTCATCGGGTGAATACATGGATTTGAGTTCGGGCATTTTCTCAAGCATAGAAACCATAACATCTCTGTTATCGTCGTTTACAAGTTCGCCCGAAATACGAACCCACGTTCCTTTGTTAAATGCACATATCTCAGCTTTTGGGTTGATTGCCAACTGCTTGGATACTTCCTTTACCTTACCTGTCTGAATGTAGAGTTTTCCGTCATATAGAAGTGCCGTTCCGAACGGTCTGACTCTTGGCTGGTCGCCGTCTGTTGTAGCTAAGTAGTATGTTTTAGCTTCATCAAGAAAATCCACAATTTTTTTAATGTCTGACATGTTATTTACCTGCCTTTCGATATATAAAAGTTCTTACTGTTCGGGTACAACAGCAAAGAAAACAAGGTCTTGTGTACCGTTGTTTATCATAGAATGACTGTGGCCCTTCGGGCAGTAGTGACATTCGCCTGCATTAGCGTTTTCTGTTTTGTCGTCATACAGAAAATCAGCTTTTCCGCTTACAATGTAGATAATTTCGCTGTTTGTTTCGTGAGCGTGAAATCCGATAGAAGAACCAGGTTCCAATCGTCCTAACATAATTTTACCCAGTTCGTTTGAAAACATTTTTAAGAACGTATCCCCTGTTCCGCCTTTAAATTCGGAATTACGGGTTTCCTGCATAATATCAAAATCAATAATCAAGGTAATCCCTCCGTAACAGTTATTTACAAGAATATTATATCACATAAAAAAGAGAGTGGCAATAAATATATGAAAATATCGCACGCAAAAACAAAAATACAAAAAAGTAAAAATAGCAAATGAGCAAATAAGAGTATAAAAGAGATAAAAAGAGAATAAAAGAGATTTTACCAAAGTAAATTAAAATTTTACTGAAATTGGTTGACAATCCTTTTTGAATATGGTATGATAACAAGGCACGAATGCGAAAAGAGATAATCGCATAAAAAACCAAAATGTTTAGGAGGAAAAGACTATGTCAACTTTTATGGCAAAAAAAGGCGAAGTTGAGCGCAAGTGGTATATACTTGACGCAGCAGGCAAGCCACTTGGCCGTGTAGCTGCACAGGCAGCAGTTCTTCTCAGGGGAAAGCACAAGCCAACATTCACACCGCATGTAGATTGCGGAGATCATGTAATCATCATCAACTGTGGAAAGGCAGTACTCACAGGCAGCAAGCTTACACAGAAGAAGTGGCAGCGTCACACAGGATATGTAGGACACCTTAAGGAAACAAGATACGATACACTTATGGCAACAAAGCCAACAAAGGCAATGGAGCTTGCAGTAAAGGGAATGATTCCAAGCAACTCAATCGGCAGAGACGCACTTCTGAGACTTCGTTTATTTGAAGGAGCAGAGCATATTCACACAGCACAGAAGCCAGAAGTTTGGGATAAGTAAGGAAGGAGGAAACAATAATGTACGGAAATACTAATTATTTTTACGGCACAGGCAGAAGAAAGAGTTCTGTAGCAAGAGTAAGAATTTATCAGGGAACAGGCAAAATCACAATAAACGACAGAGATATTGACGATTACTTTGGTCTTGAGACACTCAAGCTAATAGTAAGACAGCCTCTCAACCTTACAGATACAGCAGAGAAGTTTGACGTAGTATGCAGAGTAGCAGGCGGCGGCGTAACAGGTCAGGCAGGTGCTATTCGTCATGGTATATCAAGAGCACTTCTCCAGTACGATTCAGAGAATTTACGTCCTGTACTCAAGAAGGCAGGCTTCCTCACACGTGATCCTCGTATGAAGGAGCGTAAGAAGTACGGTCTTAAGGCTGCAAGAAGAGCTCCGCAGTTCTCTAAGAGATAATTTTTCATCGAAAATTTGGCTTATTCAAGCCGTTTTTGGAGAATTATATTTGATTACTATAACCGCCTTGTTTATGCAGGGCGGTTTTTTCTTACTTTCAAAATTAAAAAATAATTGCCATACAGCAGATAAAGTATTCTACGCTGTATGGCTGTTTTATTATTTTTATATTTTTGTATTGGGATTTAAATATTGTCCGTTGTTTTTAGAATTTCCCTGAGTGAAATGTATAGCAAATTTTGGACAGTGGTGCAGGCAGCTTAAACACAAAGTACACTGCTTTTTAACCCATATAGGCTTTTTGTCTTGTATTTCTATTGCCCCGACAGGACATTTCTTTGCACAAATTCCGCAGCCAATACAGAGGTCATTGTCTGCATAAAGGTGCTTTGTCTTTCTTTCGTAATTATAGAATGGGTTCATAATCAGACGTACAGCATATGGAACTCTTTTTTCTGTATTGTTTCCTTTTGCCCTGTCTTTAAGCTTGAGAATAACATTGTCTGTCATTTCTTCTGCATAAAGCACTTCGGATTTAACTTTGATAGGATCGCTTAAATCAAAAAGCGGTGTAAAATTATCGGGCATTCTTATGCTAAAAGCAGCGCTGAGATCAATATTTCTGCGTATTAATATTCTGCGTGCGTCCTCTCCGCAGCACCCAGGTGTAGTTCCGTAGGTAACAATCAGAAATGTATATCCCGCATTATGAAGTATTAGCTTTCCAAGATACTCACGCATGATAATAGGCAGTTGCCACCAATATACGGGCGTTACAATGCCAAAAACTTCGCCGTCTGATAAAGTGAATTCTGTTATTCCCTCTTCTATCGAAACAGCTTTATCCTCAAACGACTCTGCTATCTTTTCGGCAGTACGCTTGCAGTTGCCCGTTGCGGAAAAATATACGATCATAAAAACGCCCCTTTCTTTTTCAAATTATATCATAATAAAGAATACTTTTCAACATACATTTAAAATGATGTGAAAAACAAATCATTATTTTTATAATTGAACTATCGTAAAAGTTGAAAAATCAGTAATAAATTGACCTTCAAAGATATGGTTAATTAATATACACAAAAAAAGAAACGCTCCACAAAAGAGCGTTTCCAGTATTCATTCAATCAAAAATTATTGTTATTTTCCATACTTTCAAGAGTTTCAGGTAATTCATTAAAATTATCTTCAAACTCATCTTCTTCCTCAACGTAAGGATCTTTCCATGCCTCAGCTACCGCACCATTTGAGAGGATTGTTGTTGCACTGCCGTAATAATATTCACTACTACTATCCAGAGGCCAGACTATTCCGTCAGCGGTACCGTCAGCCTTATCTAAGCTTGGTGTATTAGACGTCATAAAAGGCTTGGAATCGTTCATTTTGTTTGTGTACAACTTGAGATATTGCTCATCAATTATTTCAGCATAAGGTGAACTTTCAATGGCAGTATATAGATTTAATTCAGGATTAGGCGAATCGGAGGCAATAACATAATTATCTCTGTCCTCAAAATATATTACCTGAGTTTTTGGATCAAAATCTCCGTAGACCGTTACTCCGTATTGCAAGTTGTCTTTGACAAAAGACCACATATGCATATTATCGTCAAGTTTTTCATAAGCGGCTTTTCTTTCTTCGCCGTTGAATACGATTGAGACATAGTCGTGTGCTAAGCCCTTATTTGCTGAGGCGATTGCAGTGCCTGCTATTGTAAAAAGTGCTATGGCTGCTGCTACTGCCATTGCTGACTTAAATGTAAATCTGATTTTTGTTTTGCTGTTGCTTTCTGTCATGTTTCTCACCTTTCTTCTAAACTCTTCGGAAGCATGTGCTCCTTCGTAAAGTTCTGTGTAAAGCTTGCTTAATCTTTTATCATCGTTATTCATAAATCATGCCTCCTCAAGCAATTTTTTCATTTTATTTCTTGCTCTCATAAGTCGGGTTTGAACGTTGGACTCCGATATACTCAGTATCTCAGCTATTTCCTTAACGTTATACTTTTCGTAGTAATAGAGGTGAATTACCGCTTGATATTTTTGTGGCAGTTTTGCCAATGTTGTCATAAGTTCCCCGTGAACTTCATCACGGTATGATGGATCTGTATCTAAATCGTCAAATGAGACCTTGTTCCTGTACCAGAACGACTTCCAGTTATTTTTACATTCGTTTACTGCAACTAAGATAAGCCACCTCTTGATATGCTCATCATCTTTAAATTCCGAATCGGATTTCAGAAGTTTCAAAAACGCATTCTGAACTGCGTCTTCGGCATCGGCTTTATTTTTGCAGCAGCTAAGTGTAGCTTTATACACATCATTGAGATATCTGTCTGTAATGCTGTGAAATTTGACTGAGTCCAACACAAATCCTCCTTTCTTTATTTCTCTTGAAAGACCTTTCATATATATAACAAGTGAGCAAAGTATAATATCACATTTTTTTTAAAAAATTTTTTGAAAAAAATAAAAGTTTTTGTTTCCACAGAAAGATGAGATAATGTGGAAAACATATTCTAAAAGATTAAACCACAAGTTTAATGCAATTTATAAAACAATCGTTTATAATAAAAATCACAGAAACAAAGATATAAAAAATTTTGGGAGGGCAAAAATATGAGATGTAGATATTGTACAGCGGAAATGGAAAAGAGATATACGTTTTCCAAAGACGGAAACGAAGAAAAGCTTATGTGCCCTGTGTGCGGTGCAAGCACAAAAGCAAAACCCGTAGAGTATGATGCGGAGGGAATGATCCCGTCAAAAAAGAAAAAGAAGAAAGACGAGGCAAAAAAGACAGAGGCGGCATAAACGGCAGTTTGAGGTG
>ONAH01000239.1 GCA_900315715.1 uncultured Eubacteriales bacterium | reverse complement strand
TGACCGCATCTTCCGGCAAAGGAACATTCATCGGTTTTCCCTGCCAGATAAAAGAATATAAATAATCATCGCCAAAGCTCATGGGGGTATAGTAATTCAACAAATACAGAAATAAATAAACGCCCACAAATACAAGCAACGCTTTTTTATTCATTCCCTTTTTTTCTACCCTGCAGAACTCTTTCTCCATTATATTCACTCACCAGATAGTCAGGCCTTCCTTTTGCTTCATAAAAAATCCGGCCCACATATTCCCCAATAATCCCCAACACTACCAGCTGAATACCGCCAATAAACAAGATAATGGAAATCATAGACGGATAACCGGCTACGGGATCACCAAATAACAATGTTTTTACAACAACAAATAATAAATAAACAAACGCCACTGAAGAAATGATTAATCCCAATATAGATGCCAACCGCAAAGGCGCAACAGAAAAAGACGTAATACCATCAATCGCCAGACCCAACAGCTTAAAAAAATTCATCTTGGAATCGCCTGCAGCACGAGGATCACGGTCAAACAGTAATTCCTTTTTATTATAACCTATCCAGCTAAAAAGACCTTTTGTATAGCGTTGCTTCTCCCGTAACTGGCATAACGCATCTACCGCCTGTCGGTCAAGCAGACGAAAGTCCCCCACATCTGCAGGTATATTGATATCCGAGAATTTCTGCAATACACGGTAATACCAGTGGGCACTCGCCTTTTTAAACCATGTTTCACCAGTCCGGCTGCGGCGGCGGGCATACACATCATCATACCCTTTTTCCCATTCCTCTATCATTTGAGGAATCAGTTCCGGTGGATCCTGAAGATCTGCGTCCATAAGAATCACCGCATCACCTTCCGCATAATCCAACCCTGCCAGCATGGCATTTTCTTTACCAAAATTACGGGAAAGGCTGAGATAGGAAACTGATGCATCTTTCTCATGCAGTTCTTTCATCTTCGTTAATGTTCCATCATTGCTGCCATCGTTCACCAGCAATATCTGAAACTGATAGTTTGGTACTTGAATAAGCATATTTTTTATTCTGTTGTAAAGAGTGTCCAAGCTTTTTTCTTCGTTATAGCATGGCACAATAATAGTTATTGTTTTCATTGCTACCTCTTATATTTTGTTTACATTTACTTCATATATCACAAAATTTTCCGATATTATTGATGTGTTGTTTGTATTGTATAATTTCTTTAAAATATTATCCTTTTGTAGTTTATCGATTAAACTTTTTTCTTCATTTCCGCCATAATAATAACTTTTCCCCGTACAAAAAATATAATACAATTTTTCTCCATTATGAAAAGCAACAGGTAATTCTTTTATATCTTGCAAACTAATATTGTTTTTATTAACATGATCCCATATTGTGTAACTGAAATATCTTTTTCCTGGTAGTTGATAAAATCTTATATCTCTTTTTATGTACGGAATTATACTGCTTATAAACTCTACATGAGATCCGCATAAAACTATACTGTTATTGTGTAAATTATCATTTGCATAACGCGCCATATCATAGCCATTAGAAAAATTTTTAGGTAATTCAAAATTTTTAATAAAAATTAATCCACCTGCAATATTTATCATTACTAAACTAACCAAGCATAATCTTCTAATTCTTTTCTGAACAGCATTTAAATCGTTTTCAAAGTATGAAATCTTATATGTGTTAATCCATTTAAAATACATTAATATAAATATTATTGTAGAAGTTCTCTGAAATGTTGGCCCTATTATTGAAGAATAAATTAAACACTGCCACAAAACACACAAAAACATTTCAAAACAGCTTAATGGATTAACTCTTAATTCAAAGAAAAGCACTATCATCGTGATTATTAAAATAAATCTATACAACACTACATTTAAGTCAGCAAGAAAGAACAACCCTTTAAGCAATACAAACGGATAATGAAAAACAGCTTGTGAAATTTGTGCTGTTATATTTCCTCCACTTTGAATTTCCTTGTTTGTAGCTAAGCACCCTAACAACGGATATATAGAAATTAACATCAAAATAACAGCTATAATAATACTTACTATTGTTTTTTGTTTTTCGTGATTACGTAAATCCTTCCATCTCTTAATAAGTCCAATAATATAATCAATAAATACAACAGCTACCATTCCTGCCATGATTACATGGGTATTCAAAAGTAACACAACTGAAAGTAAATACCGGAGAGGTTTTTCTTTCCGGTCTTTATAAAAAATACTCATCAGCACTACGGCAAGAGGTATCAGACAATAGCACCTTGATATAACAGGAAATAGATATAATAGAGGGAATGTACAAATTATTAAAACCTTTTTATCAAAAGAAAACGGCGCTTTACGCAACAGCAGCCAAACAGCGATACATGTTATAAACCAACTTATAATATTAGTTGTAAAATAGGGAAAACCAACTTTTGCAAAGGGCATTAATATAAGATACCACAACAGGAAATGACCTTCATATTTCATTGCGCCAATCAGTTCCGGTATGGTACAATCCCTTGCTATCAACCAGGCTTGTGCTTCATCACGCCAGTTTTCATGAAAAGACAGAAGGCTGAAAGTCAAACCTGCATATAACAGAAAAACAATTAATTCTTTATAATCCTTAATCCAATTCTTCATTTAATCTTTCTCTTCATGATATGTTTTTTCAGTATTTACATTCCAGATATTATCTTTATTGGCAACACCTTGTTTTATGTTATTAACAGCTTCTATGGCCGACAACATAGAATGATCCATATTGTTATATCTGTGTTGCCCGTTCCTTCCTATGCAGTACAGGTTTTCGTAATGATTTACAAATTCTATTATTTTATCAATCCTGTCATATGTATCAAAATAAGCAGGATACGCTTTTTTAACTTTTTCCCTATGTGTATCTAAAACATCTGCTTTATCTATGATTCCGATTTTTGCCAATTCATTTACTGCAAAATCACAGAATTCTT
>ONAH01000241.1 GCA_900315715.1 uncultured Eubacteriales bacterium | reverse complement strand
TGATACAAGTATCGTATCCTCCCCTATTAATTTTATGTTTTCCCAACGGATGACTATATCTTCATATCGGCCGAACAATCCGAAAAATCGTGGCCTGCCGTATATGATAACAGATATCAGCTTAGCTGTTATCGTATCTACCTCAACATCATCAACACACCCAAGCCTGCACCCGTTTGTACTGTTGATTACTTCTTTATGTCTAAGATCCGTAACTCTACAGCAACCCATATAAAAATCCTCCCAAGCATAATCTATTACATGATATGCCCGGAAGGACCTGAAATTGACATTTTATTTATCTTTTACTCTTTTTTTCATGCGTCGTTTTTCAATCTTTCTTTCAATAGACGGAGCATATTTTTCGACTACATATGTAATTAGTATAAATATCAGTAATGAGATTACAAACAATACGGCGAATGTTATTAGCAGGCGAATGTCAAATTCGGATATTCCGAAAAGATTGTAGCCCATAAAATTTCTGAAACATAACAAACCTATTATCATTCCTATATTCATTACTGCAAATAATGCTGTTCTTAATGGATTGAACGGCATTGATATCTTGAATAACAGCATCATTGATACTGCTGTCAATATACATACGCTAAGAGTAGAATACTCGATATGCGACAGGCTCAGTATTTTCATTGAAATAACTGACATTATTATACTGAATAATATCGTTACTCCCGCAGGTATTGCATTTTTCAAAATATTGAAAATAAATATACCTTTTATTCTGTCCTTGTTCGGCTCTAATGCAAGTATAAGTGAAGGTATGCCTATTGTGAATGCGTTTATCAGCGTATACTGTATCGGCATGAAGGGATATGGCGCAGTAATAAGAATAAACAACAGAGCAAGCAGTATTGAGAATACTGTCTTTGATATGAACAAAGTTGCTGAACGCTGTATATTATTAATCGAACGTCTGCCCTCTGCTACTACCTTTGGCATTGATGCAAAGTTTGAATCAAGCAGCACTAACTGTGCAACACTTCTTGCGGCATCACTGCCGGCTGCCATTGCTATACTACAGTCTGCTTCCTTTAAGGCAAGTACGTCATTCACTCCGTCACCTGTCATCGCAACTGTATGTCCCCTATGTTTCAGCGCAATTACAAACTTTTTCTTCTGAGCCGGTGTTACTCTCCCGAATACAGTATAATTCTCTATTGCATTTGCTATATCTTCGTCCGTTTTGAGCGTAGATGCATCCACATATTTTTCATAGTGCATTACCTCGGCTCTTCTTGCTACATCAGACACCGTTATTGGATTATCACCTGATATGATCTTTACCTCTACATTCTGGTCCGCAAAATATCTGAGTGTCTTTGGGGCTTCCTTTCTGATCTTATCATTCAGAAGCGCTACTCCTATTACCTTTATGTCCTCAGGCAATTCTTTTCCGTTAAACTCATTATCTGAATGACAGATCGTTATTGTCCGATAATTTCTTGAATATCCGTCAAGCAGTTGTCTGAGATCTGAAGGTACTGTTTTCAGAATAAATTCAGCCGCTCCCATTATATATGATCCGTTCTCTCCAAAATGTGCACCGGACCATTTCTTCTCTGATGCGAACGGTATTACCGTGTCTGCTTTAAGCGTACTTCCTTCTCCGTACCTTTCATGCAGTGCCTCAAATGTAGCATTTGTATCCTCGAGAGAACTGCACAAAGCACGAAGTACATCTTCTGTATTTTCCTTTTCTGCATCCCCGTAAGGAACAACATCTGCAACCTCCATACAACCTTCCGTTATCGTTCCTGTTTTATCAAGACACAAAACATCCACACGCGCAAGCGTTTCTATACAGTACAATTCCTGCACAAGAACCTTATACCTTGATAGGCGAACCACGCTGACTGCAAGTACAGTACTTGTAAGAAGCATTAGTCCCTCGGGAATAATACTTGTTACAGACGCAACGCATGATACAACGACTGACTGCATATGCTCAGTTATAGTTCCGAAAAGCGTATCAACCGTTGTACTCTGATCAAATGAAACAAAATACTGGCGAACAAACAATATCGCTGTAAGCG